>JAYRVQ010000462.1:0-8477 GCA_041918465.1 Anaerolineales bacterium | reverse complement strand
TGCGGCGCATATGCGTCAGCGTTTCCGCACGTTCACTTATGGCCTGTTCCGCCAGCCATTGGTCAGTGCGCTCCTGCTCATTCCCCTGCACGTTGTCATTTATGTAATTGGCATCTTCCTGACCGTGCCCGGACAGGTTGCCGTCCGTCTCGATTACGCTCTCAGCAATGCCGGGGTGGCGGCGCTTTCCTTTGGCGGAGAGGTTTTGTTCGCCGGGTTGATCTTGCAGGCACTGGCCATCTTTTTTCCGTCTGCATGGGGACGTTCCGCGCCTCTCCAGCCATCCCCCTCCGAGCAAAGCCTCGAAAACCGTTTCCTGTTTGGCACCGGCACCTTCATTTCACTGCTCCTGTTGACCCTTCTCATCGGCGACTGGGTGGTGGCCGGGCGCGCCGCCCGCGATATGTTACGCGACCGTCTTTCAGGTGTGGCTGGAACAGCCGCCCAAAGCGTGCCTTTTTTCCTGGAGACCGGACAGAACCTGGCTGTTCAACTTGCATCCGACTCGCGTTTACTCGAAGCCTCCGACCCGGAACTTTCCTCCATCCTTGCCCAGCGGATGCAGTCCAGCCCGTATTTTGACCAGTTCATCATCATTGATGTCGCCACCCAGTCCGTCCTGGGAGGATATCCCTCCGCTTCACGCGAGACCTTCGGCCTGTTCCCGGAAGAAGAGGCAGGACTCTCCCTCGCCGCAAATGGAGGCGTGCTCATCCAAATCTACACCATCCCGCCCCTGGAAAGTGGAGTGGGTGCCGCCCGCATCTCGTTCATGGTTGGAATCGTGGACAGCCTCGGACAGGTGAAACGCGTGCTCATCGGCCGCACCGATCTTGGCACGAATCCACTCACCCAGCCACTCGTCAACAGCCTGCAAGGTATGACCGAGTCTGGGGGGGTGGGCATGTTGATTGATGACCTCGGCAGAATACTGTATCATCCCAACCCTGGCCTGATCGGCACATCCTATGACGGGCCGCAAAATCCCGAAATTCCCTTCAGCACACACACCGCGCCGGATGGCACGCGCCAATATGTCTACTATCAGCGGGTGGAGGGACGCGCCTGGGCAGTTGCGCTTACCCTTCCCGCCTGGCGCGCCCAGGAACTGGCGCTTGCCACTGCCATGCCGCTTTCTGTGATGATCATTCTGTTGGCGATAGTGGCGCTATTCTCTTTGCGCTTTGGTTTGCGCAGTGTGACCGGTTCTTTGCAGAACCTGGCTGTGGAAGCCGACCGTATTGCCAAAGGCAAACTCGATCACCCCCTTAAATTGGAAGGCGTCGACGAGGTTGGTCAACTACGACGCGCCTTCGAGCAAATGCGTGCCAGCCTGCGGGCGCGCCTCGATGAACTCAACCGTCTGCTCGTTGTCAGCCAGGGTGTGGCTTCCAGTTTGGAGATGCAGGACGCGGTCAAGCCCGTGCTCGAGGCGGTGCTTGCCAGCGGCGCCAGCGCAGTGTGCGTCATCCTCTCGCCCACCATCCTTCCAAAAACATCCATCGAACTGCCCTCGCGTTTCAGCCTCGGCCCCGCGGGAGACAAGTATGCCCATCTCGATGAGCAGATCCTGGCTCAGGTTCAGGGACAGGACCGCCTCGTCCTCTCCAATGTGACTCGCACCCGCACGCTCGATCTGGACCAAAACCTGCCTCAACCCGCTTCGCTCCTGGCCGTTGCTTTGCGTCATGAAAACCGTTACTACGGCGCGATGTGGGCCGCCTACGATCAACCGCGCACGTTCACCGAATCGGACGCGCGCTTTGTCACCACTCTCGCTGGTCAGGCCGCGCTGGCCGCCGCCAATGCGCATCTTTTCCTGAACGTGGAGGCCAGCCGCCGACAACTGGAAGCCATCCTCAATTCCACGCCCGACCCGGTGCTGGTGACCGATCCGCAGAACCGCCTGATGTTGGCAAATCCCGCGGCCGCCAAAGTGGTGGGTGTGGATATTGCCAAAAGCAGTGGTCAGGCTGTCGAGGAGTTGATTCAGCAAAAGTCTCTGCTTAACTTGTTGCAGGCCGCCCCATCCGAAAGGCAATCTGCGGAGATCGTCTTCAACGGCGGACGAACGTATCTTGCCACAGCCTCCTCCGTGGTGGCCGAGGGACGTCCCGTCGGACGCGTCTGCATTCTGCGGGACGTGACTCACTTTAAAGAATTGGATTCAATGAAGTCCGAGTTTGTTGCCACCGTGAGTCATGATCTGCGCTCGCCGTTGACGTTGATGCGCGGCTACGCTACCATGCTCGAAATGGTAGGTGAGTTGAACGACCAGCAACAGGGCTATGTGCGCAAGATCGTCTCCGGCGTGGAGAATATGTCGCGGTTGGTGAACAACCTGCTCGATTTGGGACGTATCGAAATCGGGGTCGGTTTACAGGTCGAGAATGTGCCGGTTCGTGACATCCTTGATCGCGTGGTCGGTGCGTTGCAATTACAGGCCAATCAGAAGGATATCAGCCTGTCTGTAGAAGTGGCGCCCGACCTGCCGGCTGTGGTCGAGGCTGATCAGGCCTTGTTGCATCAGGGTGTATACAATCTGGTGGAGAATGCCATCAAATACACGCCCAATGGTGGACAGGTGTTTGTGCGCGTGCGTGCAGTGCAGGCGAACCTGCTCTTTGAAATCCAGGATGATGGAATTGGCATTGCCTCCTCTGATCTGCCGCGCCTGTTCGAGAAGTTCTATCGCGGCAAACAACGCGACGCGCGCGCCCAGCATGGAACTGGGCTGGGATTGGCCATTGTCCGTTCGATTGCCGAGCGTCATGGTGGGAAGGTTTGGGTGGAAAGCGAACTTGGCAAAGGCAGTACCTTCTTCCTGCAGGTCCCGTTGACGCAATCCAAGAGCATTCCTTCCCATTAAGATTGAATTTGGACTATAATTTCGCCCTGCCCCCGTTTATCGGAGGGCTAAATTTTTGTCTGTTCATCGAAAAGAGCAATCATGAGCACGGTAGCACCCGAAAATCACGAGCCCAGTCAATTAATGAGGCGGACAACCACGCACAAACCGCGTTGGACACCTAGTCACTGGTTTATTGGCCGTCCACTTTCCACAGCTGATGCGCCTCATCAAACAATTGGTAAGGCAGTAGGGTTGGCGGTCTTTGCATCGGACGCGCTTTCTTCCACTGCATATGCCACGCAGGAGATCCTCGTCATCCTGGCCGCGGCTGGGACGATGGCATTTGGATACGTGTTCCCCATTTCAATGGCGATTGTTATTTTGCTGGCAATTGTCACGCTTTCTTACGAACAGACTATCCACGCCTATCCGGATGGCGGCGGCGCTTACATTGTTGCACGCGATAATTTGGGTGAATTCCCCGCGCTCATGGCCGCCGCGGCCCTGCTTACCGATTACATTCTCACCGTTTCTGTTTCCATCTCTTCCGGCGTGGCGCAGATCGTCTCGGCCTACCCAACCCTGTTTGAATATAGCGTATATTTTGCGATCGGGTTTGTGCTTTTCGTGATGTTGATGAATCTGCGCGGCGTAAAAGAATCAGGCACCGCGTTTGCAATCCCCACTTACTTTTTCATTATGATGATGTTCATTACGGTGGGATTGGGATTGCTCCGTTTCATCACTGGTTCGCTTGGGACGGTACCGAACCCGCCTGAACTTGAATCACTGCATGCGCTTTCTGCCATCACGCCATTTTTGATCCTGCATGCTTTTGCCAGTGGCACAACTGCGCTGACCGGTGTGGAAGCCATTTCCAACGGTATCACTGCTTTCAAAGAGCCGCGTAGTAAAAATGCGGGCATCACCTTAATTTGGATGTCGCTCATCCTCGGTTCGCTCTTCCTTGGGATTTCATTCCTGACAAAACAGATTGAAGCGGTCCCATCCGAGAGTGTGACTGTGATTTCGCAACTGGCTGAAACAGTTTTTCGTGGGCGCGGCCTTCTGTACCTGGCGCTGATCGGTGGCACGACAGTGATTCTTGTAATGGCCGCCAATACCGCCTTCGCGGATTTTCCACGCCTGAGTGCGCTGGCCGCTAAAGATGGTTTCCTGCCGCGCCAATTAACCTACCGCGGCAGTCGTCTCGTCTTTTCGCGAGGCATTGTTGCGCTGGCAGTAATTGCATCGTTGCTCATTGTCATATTTCAGGCCAGTGTTACCCGCCTGATTCCTCTTTACGCAATTGGTGTGTTTCTCTCCTTTACCCTGTCACAGGGCGGTATGGCTTTACGCTGGTGGAAGATCGGAAGACTTAAAGAGGGAGAGGAGATTGTTGAGCGCGGTTCCACCCTCCGATTTGAAAAGGGCTGGCAACACAAAATGCTTGTCAATGGATTTGGTGCGGTCTGTACTTTCATTGTCATGATCGTGTTTTCCGTGACGAAATTCAGCGACGGGGCCTGGGTCGTTCTCATCCTGACCCCCAGCCTGATGGCCGTTTTCTGGATGATTCATCGCCATTATGCAAAGGTCGCGCGCAGTCTCAGTCTCGATCATTACACTGAACCTGCCCCGCATGTGACACGTCATCGCGTTATCATGCCCGTCAGTGGGGTGCATCAGGGTACGCTGGATGGACTGCGTTACGCGCGTATGCTGTCCCATGACGTAACAGCTGTCCACGTCTCGATTGATCCGGTGGAGACGGAAAAACTTCAGAAAAAGTGGAATGCCTGGGGGGACGGTGTCCGTCTCTTCATCCTGGATTCGCCCTATCGTCTCTTTCTTGAACCGTTGCTTCATTACATTGATGAGATTCTCTCCCAACGCCAGTCAAACGAGGTCATCACGATCGTTGTACCCCAGTTTGTAGCGGGCTCTCCATTGGAAAATGCCCTCCATATGAATACTGCCGATATGCTTCGCAAGGAATTACTTAATACGCCCGGCATTGTCATCACCGATGTGCCGTATCAGGTTTCGGAAAGGAAGGAAAACGAATGAACTTTATTGTTGTCGGTTGCGGACGCGTGGGCGCGGAACTGGCTCTGCGCCTGTACAAGAGCGGCCACCAGGTGGTGGTCGTGGATCAGGAAGAATCCTCGTTCAACCGTATCAATCCCGAATTTCGCGGGCGCACCATCCATGGGGAGGCCCTGCGCGATGATGTGTTGGAGCGGGCAGGCATCAAAAATGCTGATGGCCTGGCCGCCGTCACCAATTCCGATACACTCAATGCGACTGTCTCGCATGCCGCGCGGGCGATCTACAAAGTCCCTATGGTGATTTGCCGAAATTATGATCCTCGCTTGCGCGGCATGTTGGAAGCCTTTGGTCTGCAAATAGTCAGTTCCACTTCCTGGGGTGCACAGCGGACGGAGGAACTGCTGACCGGCGTCACATCCCGCGCCGTGTTTTCGGCTGGCAACGGCGAGGTTGAAATTTACGAATTGTATATTCCCGATTCCTGGGCTGGCCGTACCTGGAGCGAACTCTGTACGGGCAATTCCAGTACTCTTCCGGTCGCGTTGACGCGTGCCGGGCGCGCCATCCTGCCCACCCCTGAAACAAAACTGGAGGGCGACGATATGTTAGTGGTAAGCGCTACATTTGATGGAATTAAGACCCTGCGCGCCAAACTGGATTCTAGGATGGAGGCATAATATGTTTGTCTTGATTGCTGGCGGCGGGCGTACTGGAGCGCAACTGGCTTCCTTACTTCTTTCTGAAAATTACAAAGTACGGTTGGTGGAACACCGCCCTGAAATTCTGGCGCTTCTTCATCAGGAACTGCCAACCGAGTCTGTTTATGAAGGTAACTACATTGATCCCCGCATCCTCGAGGAGGCGGGGATCCGCCAGGCGCATGCCATGGCCGCCACTACTCCCGATGATGCCACCAACCTGAGCCTGTGTTTCATGGCGCGCCAATTGTTCGGTGTCCCGCGCACGATCGCGCGCGTCAACAACCCGCGCAACGCCTGGCTTTTTAATGAAAACTTCCATGTGGATGTGGCGCTCAATCAGGCCAACGTTCTTGCACACCTTATTCAGGAGGAAATGTCCCTCGGCGACATGATGACCCTGCTCAAGATTCGCCACGGACGTTACTCGCTGGTGGAGGAAAAGGTAGAAAAGGGCGCCAGGGCAATCGGCGTGGCGCTTAAAGATCTTGGCTTGCCGGAAGAATGCATTGTGGCCGCCATTATCCGCGATGGACAGGTCACATTGCCGCGCGGCACTTCCACCTTTCAAGAATGGGATGAGGTGCTTGCCATTACATCCCCCGAAGGCGCAAAACAACTGGCTGAATTGCTCTCCGCCGAAACCCATCCCGAACGAGACGAGGAAAAACACTAGGATTCGTTTGACCGAATCCGATTCGTTACGGTATAATCTCGCGCCTGTCCGCCTCCCAGCGGACTTATCCCTGTCAACAGCTTCCCCCGGGGAGTTGCAATTATTTCTGTGAGGAACGTCCAATGACCAAACGAACGTATCAACCCAAGATCCGCCGCCGCGTGCGCGTCCATGGCTTTCGTCAGCGCATGGCCACCGCCGACGGCCGCAAGGTGCTCAAGCGCCGCCGCCTGAAGGGGCGCTACAAGCTCACCACCACGGCCAATCAGCACGTCAAGCAGACGCGCTGGTAATCGTGGGAAAGGGCAGATTTTTTCCGACAGTCAAAAGTGGGTAGTGCGGTTTGCAACAAAAATTCCGCCTGACCCGGTCAACAGATTTCAAGCGGGTGCGGCGTTTTGGCAAGTCTTATGCCCACCCGCTTGTTGTGTTGATTATCCAGCCTGGCGACCAGCCCAAAGTCCGCGTGGGCGTGACCGCTGGAAAGACGGTCGGACTGGCAGTGCACCGCAACCGCGCCAAACGTCTCTTGCGCGCCGCCATGCAAAGCCTCCTGCCGGACCTCGCGCCGGGTTCCGATATCCTCCTTGTCGCCCGCCAGCCCCTGCCCGAATCCACGCTTGATCAGACCCGCGCTGCCCTGCAATCTCTCCTGCGCCGCGCCGGCCTGCTGACCTCCCCCGATGCAACCTGAGTTCTATCTGCCTCGCGAATATCCCAACGAACCGCGTCTGCGCGATCTTCGACCGCGTACCCCGCGTAACTGGCCGCGCCTCGTTCTGCTCTCCCTCATCCGTCTCTACCAGATGACCATCTCGCGCGCCCTGCCCGCGGACACCTGCCGATTTTATCCATCCTGTTCTCATTATGGATATCAGGCCATCTACAAGCATGGTGTGTTCAAAGGCTCTACGATGGCGACTTGGCGCGTTTTGCGTTGTAACCCGTTCAACCCCGGGGGGTATGACCCCGTTCCCTAGGAGTGAAATAAATCCCTGATGAAGACCAATCGCTTGCTCTTATTCCTCGCGTTCACCCTGCTGGCGTTTACCCTCAGCGCCTGTGGTGGGACGCCCACCGCGGCCACCTGGCCCGGCCTGGCCGCGGACGAAAACGCCGCCTACCTTGCCAATGGTTCCATCGTTTATGCCATCCGTCTCGAGGATGGTCAACAACTGTGGACTTTCCCTGAAAAACCCAGCGCCAAACTTGTTTTCTATGCCAACCCCGTCTTCACATCTGATGGGCAATTGTTGATCGGTTCCACCGGTGGCGACCACAGCCTCTTCCTCGTGGATGCCCAAACCGGCAAATCGGACTGGTCCTTCAGTGACGCCAAAGATCAATGGGTTGCCAGCCCGCTTGTGGTAGGCGATATGGTTTATGCGCCCAATGCAGACGGCAATCTCTACATCATTGATCTGTCCATTCCCGGCGAAGATAAATTGATCGACACCGTGGAACTGGGCGGAAAATTGTGGTCCCAGCCTGTCACCGACGGCACGCGCATCTATGTAGCCTCGCTCGACCACCACCTGCACTCGGTGGATATTCAAACGCTCAAAGTAAAGACAGTCAGCCTTGACGGTGCGATCGCGGGAACGCCTACACTGGCGGATGGGCGTCTCTATCTCGGTTCCTTCGACGCGGCCATGGTCGCCGTCAACGCGGACGATAATAGCATTGCCTGGAACACACCGGTCAAATCCTGGATCTGGAGCGGGCCACTCCTCGTAGGTGAGACACTCTACTTCGGCGACCTTGAAGGGAATTTTTACTCCCTCAACGCCGCGAATGGAAAACCCACATCCGATTCCGTTCAACCGGATGGCGCCATTCTCGCCAGTCCGGTTCTTATGAATGGGAAGATCATTTTTGTCACCGAGAGTGGCGCGGTCTACTCTTTCGAACCGGGCGGGAACGAACTCCTCAGCCTGGAAAAATTGGACTCCAAACTGTATACCGCCCCGGTCGTGGCGGGCGATAAGATCCTGGTGGCGCCTTTCCAGGGCGAATCTTTACTCGTCGCGCTTGACCAAAACGGTATCCAGGCCTGGTCGTTCACGCCAGAGAAGTAGAGGCAACATGTCACCCTGGGATATTTTCGTCTCCATTTTTGTCAACACCCTGTTGTGGATCTACAACATCATCGGCCAGAACTTTGGTGTGGCCATCATCCTGTTCACCATTCTAACCCGTC
>JAYRVQ010000461.1:0-3230 GCA_041918465.1 Anaerolineales bacterium | reverse complement strand
CTTGTTGATTCTACAACCAAACGCCCGGACCTGTGAATAACAAATGTCATGAAAAATGTGACGGGGAAATAAAAACCCGGCGCGACAGAGGCTCGCGCCGGGCTAATGTCTCAAATGGAATCAAGCCTTGTCCACGTAGTCGGTTTTGGCTTCCTTTTCATCCAGTTCGGCTCCTGCTCCGCTTCCATCGGTCGGGAAAGACGGACGTTGGCGCGGCCTGAGCGCGGACAACAATAGCGAGCCGAGCAATCCTGCTCCGAGGCTGATTCCGCCCGAGGCGGGCCAGTCGTTGCAGGGGGCCAGCCCGTTGAGGTCGGTCAGCGCGGCGGCGGAAAGCGCAACGCCAATGATCAGGAGACCGGCTCGAAACCAGACGCTGGAGATGAAGGATGGCAGTGTGAGTACCGGACGTCCGCGCAGAGGGTATTGTCCCGAGGGTTGGGGTTGTGGCGGCGGTACGCTGGCTCGCACCGGGGAGCCGCTTTGTTGAAATAACGTCAGGCCCGCGCCTGTGGTCAACGCCGCGCCCGCGAATACGCCTCCCAATGCGCCGAGAATGATTTGCAGCCACGGGATGCACGGTCGCGGCGGCGGTGGCGTGTACACCTCGTCGGGCGGATTTGTCGAGGCGGCGAGGACGACCGATTGAGTCAGCGTCGCGGACGGGGTGCTCGTTCCGGTCGAGACGGGAGGCGGGGTCGCCGTCCACGTGGGTGAGGGCGTCGGTGTGCGCGTCGGTTCGGGAGCGTTCGTCGCTGTGGGTTTGTCCGCAGGTGCGCCGCCTCCTTTGGTGGGAGGCGGTTTTTCTTTTGTCGGCGGGCAGGGAATCGGATTCCCTTTGTCGTCGTAACATTTGTCGTCGGCGGAGACGGGCGCGGTCGCCGTCCAGGCTGTAATGGCAAGGAGAATTAAAACGATCAGTTGCCATTGTTTCATGGTTGCCTTTCTTTCTTATTGCATCGGGTGCCTCATAAAGAATTCCCAGAAAATATGGGCCGCGTTCAATTGGTGGCGGTTGTTGTCCACGCTGGGATAGACGTGCCCCATGCCATCCACCATTTGGAAGATGTACTCGTTGTCTGCGCCGAGGGTGCTTTGGTTGAACAGGAAGATCGTGTAATTGGGATCATTCCCGATCAGTCGATATTGCGACGGATCGAGCGAGAGCATCCCGGCGGTGTTGGTCAGCGTGGGGCCGAAGATTTCATGCGCGAGGATTCCGGCCGGGTCCAGCGGGAACGGGCGCGGTAATCCCGTCGCCTCGGAGATCTTTTCATCGTTGGTCCCGACGATCGCATACAGGGAGGCGGTCATGCCCTCCGGGAAGTTTGTGACCACATCCCCATTGGCGGCGCTGATCCCCGATCCGCAAATGGCATAGGCGGCGAACACATCGTTCATTTGTGGAAGCAATCGCGAGGAGACGAACGATCCGCCGTTCGAGAAACCGGTGGCGTAGATGCGCTGCGCGTCCACGTTGAAGGCGGCCTGCGTCAGGTCCAGCATGACGCGCACGAAGTGGACGTCATCGCGAAATTCCGTACCGGGTTCCGCGAGACTCTCCAGGCGGATATCGTTCCACTTGGTGTGCAATCCCGTTTCGCCGATCAGCGGATACCGCCACGAGGTCGGGAAGACCACAATGATGTTGTTCGCGTCGGCTTCCTGCACCCAGCGCGTATTTTCGTACATCAGCGGCCCGCCCTGGTTGGTGCCGTGAAACATGAACACCAGCGGCGCGGGCTGGCTGGCGTCGTACGTGGCCGGGACGTAGACGATGAACTCGCGCGGATACCCATCCACGTTGACGGTGTAATCGTTGCGTCCCGTTTGGAAGGTCAACGCTTCGGGCGGGGACGTTGGGCTGGGTTCCGGGATTTGAGTCGGCGCGGCGGTTGGGGCAGAAACCATCTCGGTTGGAGATTGTCCCTCTGCAGGATTCTGGCGAACCCCCTGCCTGCAGGCGCTCAGAATAAAACTGGAAACAAAAAGCAGAACGGCAAACCTGTAAAGAAAACGTGTGTTCATTCTCACTCCTAAAGGATTTTTCGCGTGCCGGAAAATGAACTGCATTTTACTTCCAAACGACGGTAAATGCTTATGGTATATTTCTACCAATGTCCGTCTACCTCCACGATATTCCCCTCGCCACCGCGCAGGAACGATTCAAACAAGCCCTCGAAGAGGCAGGCCTCTGGCGCGTCCTCGGCGTGGAAACCATCCCGCTCGATGAACACGCCCTCGGCCGCGTCACCGCCGAACCCATCTGGGCCAAAGTCTCCTCGCCGAACTATCACGCCTCGGCCATGGACGGGTTCGCCGTCCGCGCCGAAGATACCGAAGGCGCGGGGCCAACGACGCCAATTCAGTTATCCCACAAGGGGACGATGTCAGTAATCAGTGTTCCCCCTTCGGGGACTTCGCAGTCATCAGTGCAAGCGCAATACGTGGATACGGGTGATCCATTGCCCGATTGGGCGGATGCCGTCATTCCCATCGAAAACACCGAGCCCCTCGACACAAATGGCGATCTATCGTCCACTGTCCGCGGTCCATCGTCCATACGGATTCGCGCCGCCACCGCACCGTGGACTCACGTCCGCCCGCTGGGGGAGGACATCGTGGCGACGCAACTTGTCCTGCCCGCCGGACACACCCTCCGCCCCGCGGATTTGGGCGCGGTCGCCGCTTCGGGTCACGCGGACCTGAAAGTTGCCCGCCGTCCGAGGGTCGCCATCCTCCCGACAGGGTCCGAACTCGTCCCCATCGGTAGTGAACTCAAGCGCGGCGACATCCTCGAGTACAACTCGCTAGTGATGGCCGCACAGGTCAAAGCCATGGGCGCCGAACCGACGCGTTTCCCCATCACGCCCGACAACTTCGATGACATCTGCGCCCGCGTGCAAGAAGCCGCCCGCGACCATGATCTGATCCTGCTCAACGCCGGTTCCTCCGCAGGCGCGGAAGATTTCTCTGCGAAGGTTGTTGAAAAACTCGGAATGCTTTTGGTACATGGTGTGGCAGTTCGCCCGGGGCATCCTGTCATCCTCGGACTCATCAATCGAAAATCGAAAATCGAAAATCGAAAATCAGAAGACCTGACACCTGACACTTCGCACGTGATACCGATCATAGGTGTCCCCGGCTATCCCGTCTCTGCCGCGTTGACGGTGGACATCTTCGCCGAGCCACTCATCGCGCAATGGCTGGGACGTCGTCCGCTCGAATTG
>JAYRVQ010000460.1:0-5118 GCA_041918465.1 Anaerolineales bacterium | reverse complement strand
GTGGTTTCCAGAGTGATAAGGAAAAAGGTTTAATTTTCACTCTTGAAGACAGAATTCATCTGCCTGGAAAAAGAGGTCATCAATGGTAAATTACATTATTCGCCGTCTGCTTTTGGTACCGGTCCTGCTCTTCGGTGTCACTGTCTTGATCTATATCATGATCAGTTTCCTGCAACCTGTGGAACGGCTGGCCTTGTATATGCGCGATTTTCCAAAGAATGAGGCAGCCATTCCTGCGCTTATTGGTAAATATGATCTGGACAAACCCATCTATGTACAGTATTGGAACTGGCTGGTAGGCAAGGTGGACAAGGCTACGGGTGTGCGTTCGGGCGGCATCCTCTTCGGAGATTTTGGCTATTCCCGTTCTGCATCCCAGCCTGTGGTCGAGTTGATCAAGCGCCGCTTCCCTGCCACGCTTGACCTGACGCTCTGGGCAATCGCCCCGGTGATTTTGGTGGGCATCTGGCTGGGGGTGCAGGCGGCTGTCCATCATAATGGATTTATTGACCAGGCCGCACGCGTCTTCAGCATCATTGGCACATCCTTCCCGACCTTTGTGATTGGTCTTCTATTATTGATGATCTTTTACGCCAACTTGCACTGGTTCTCCCCGGGACGTCTCTCTGACGATTTCTCGCGTATTTACGAGTCGGATGCCTTCCGTCATTACACCAGCCTGTTGACCGTTGATTCCGTGCTGAATGGGCGCTTTGATATGTTCATCGACGCCCTGCGTCACATGGTCTTGCCCATTCTTACATTATCTTATATTAGTTGGGCCACCTTCCTGCGCGTGACGCGCGGCTCCATGCTCGAGACTCTGCGCATGGAATATGTCACCACCGCGCGCGCCAAGGGCTTGCCTGAACACGATGTCATCCACAAACATGCCAAGCCCAACGCCATGCTCCCTGTGGTGACGCTGGCGGGCTTTAGCGTGGTTGGTTTGTTGGGCGGGGCGGTCATCACAGAGACGGTGTTCAATTATCCCGGCATCGGCTCGGCTTCGGTACGTGCCGCTACCAGTCTGGATGTGGTGGCCATGTTGGGATTTGCCATGTTTATTGGCCTGATCCTGGTTGTGGCGGTTCTTGTAATCGATATTCTGTATGCTTTTGTAGACCCGCGCGTGCGGCTTTCGTAAAGGAGTTTTTATGGCACAGACAGTTCCCTCTGGTGATAATACCCTGCTCCGAGACGCCATTGCCACGCGCAAGATTGGCCGCCTCGAACGCTTCCTCGGCCCTGAAAACTACCGCATCCTGGTCGGTATGATGAAAACCCCGGCCTCCATCGCCGGGATGGCTCTTGTCCTGATGTTTGTCCTGATCGCGGTCTTTGCCGAGCAGATCATTCCCTCTGTGGGAAAAGATCCCTACGCCATCCCGCGCGATGGCTTTAAGTCGGACCCACGACCGATGGGATCGGAATGGAAGCGCAACGTGCCCGATGTTCCATTCTGGTACAAAGCCGTGACCGGCAAGGATGAATGGGTGCATCTGCTTGGCACGTCCGAGGGCCAGTATGATATTTTCTACGGCATCATTTGGGGAACCCGCACGGCTTTCTATGCCAGCCTTGTCGTGACTTTATCCACGCTCCTGATTGGTGTCATCTATGGCTCCATCGCGGCCTATTACGGTGGCATTGTGGACATGGTGCTGATGCGTATTGTGGATGTTCTCTCCATTCTCCCTGGTATCCTTGCCGCTCTCATCCTCGCCGCCATCATCACGCCATTGATCGGGAAAAGTACCATCCCGGTCATGATAGCCCTGATCGCCTTTGGCTGGATGGGCTACTCGCGCTTCATCCGCGCAGACATCCTTTCGGTGCGCGAACGCGATTACGTGCTGGCCGCCCGTGTGGTTGGCGTCAAGGATAGTCGCATCCTCTTTACGCACATCCTTCCCAACGCCATCTTCCCCACCCTCATCCTTGCATCCATGGCTATTGGCGATGTGGTTCTCAGTTTTGCGGCGCTATCCTTCCTTGGCGTTGGCGTGGAGATCGGTTACGCCGACTGGGGACAATTGCTTTCCTTCGCCCGCAACTGGATTACCAGCCTCAACACCTACTGGTACATTATTACCTGGCCAGGACTAATTCTGGTACTCTTCGTTATGGGCTGGAACCTGATTGGTGATGCCCTGCGTGACGTGCTTGACCCGCGCATGCGCGGCAAGACCTAAATCGTGCGGACCCAAACGCTCCTTCGACTCATCTCGATCTCCTTTGGAATAGCCCTGCTTCTCGCAGGGCTATTCTTCAACGCTGACCTCGCCTCGTCCGCTGTGCAAGCGCAGGCGGATGCAACCCCGACCCGCGACCGCCTCGCCCAACCCACCCTGCCTGCCTCTCCCTCACAGGCCGATCATGGCGCGCAGGTTTACTGGCTCTCCTGCCTGCCCTGTCACGGCGATCTCGGCCAGGGACTCACTGATGAATTTCGCGCGGCCTATCCGCCCGAAGACCGCAACTGCTGGGAATCCGGCTGTCACGGCGAGCGCCCCTACGATAACGGTTTCAAATTGCCCGCCAGCATTCCCGCTGTGATGGGGGCGGGGACTCTGCAAAAATTTTCCAGCGCGGCTGTTTTGCAGGCCTACATCAAAGCCGCCATGCCGTTTTGGAAACCCGGCAGTTTAACCGAGGAGGATGCATGGGCGGTGACGGCTTTTATCCTCCGGCAGAATGGATTGTGGGATGCCCGGGCGGATTTGAACGCGTCCAACGCGGACCAGGTGCCGGTCCGCGTGACCGAAGCGGAATCCGCCCCCGCGCCGCGTCCCGTCAAAAATCCATCCGACAGTCGAACCATTGGTATGCTTGTCGTTGTGGGAGGCGCGATCCTGGTTGTGTTCTTCTGGTGGATTCTTCGTTCTTCAAAACCCCGTTCCTGATAATCCTTTTCGGCATTTCTTGACTTTACTACTTGCTTATGCTACCATACTCGCACTTAATTGTTGTTCGGCTGCATTTGGGTCACGTAACTCGCGTCTTGGTGGATCGGAATCGCAATTTGAGTCCATTTTGGGAGAAGGCCTGTGCCAAACGAAACCAAAGCCCCTCTGCTTGAGGTAAAGAATCTCAAAACCTATTTCTATACGGAAGATGGTGTGGTCAAGGCTGTGGATGGGGTGGATTTTCACGTTTATCCCGGCGAGGTGTTGGGGTTGGTGGGGGAATCAGGATGCGGGAAAAGCGTCACATCCCTTTCGATCATGCGCCTGATCGGCGTGCCGGGCAAAATTGTTGAAGGTGAGATTCTTTTTGATGGAAAAGACCTGGTCAAAGCCTCTGAGCAGGAAATGATGAAAGTGCGCGGCAACCGCATTTCGATGATCTTCCAGCAACCGCAGTCGGCGCTCAATCCTGTCTTTCGGGCTGGGGATCAGATCTCTGAAGTATTGAACATCCATCAGGATTTCGATAGGGAAGCCGGTAAAGAGCGCGCCATCGAAATGTTGAAATTGGTGGGTATTCCTGAGCCGGAACGCCGCGCTGAATCTTTTCCACATGAACTTTCCGGTGGTATGGCCCAGCGCGTGATGATTGCCATGGCCCTCGCGTGTGTACCCGACCTTTTGATCGCAGACGAACCAACTACAGCGCTGGATGTCACCATCCAGGCACAGATTCTGGACCTGATGCGCGAACTACGTACCAAGATAGGTTCTGCGGTCATTCTCATCACTCATGATCTTGGCGTGATCGCCGAAATGGCGGACCGGGTGGCTGTGATGTACGCGGGCGAGATCGTGGAAGAGTCGCGGGTGGCAACCCTGTTTGATGAGCCTCATCATCCCTACACGATTGGCTTGATCGGGTCTGTGCCGGTACTTGGGGAAGTGCGCGACAGCCTGGATGTGATTCCCGGCTCGGTGCCGAATCTGGTTAACTTGCCGCCCGGTTGTCGATTCGCCCCGCGCTGTCAGGCAAGGGTTGATCACGATTTGTCGGTCTGTACAGAAAACCGTCCCCCCTTGCAGGATATTTCCATGGGACACAGCGTACGTTGCTGGCTGTATACTGATTCCGTCCACCATACCGCGCCGCTAAAAAACAAACAGCCCTATTCAAAGAAACAAGCGTGATACCATGAACACTATGATGCAGACCAAACAAAAGTCTGACCTGTTGATCGTGAAGGACCTTGTAAAGTATTTCCCCGTGCGCGGTGGTCTTCTTCAACGGACCGTGGCGCAGGTGCAGGCAGTGGATAAGGTGAGTTTCACCGTTAAGAATGGCGAGACGCTGGGACTGGTGGGCGAGTCGGGGTGTGGCAAGACCACTGTTGGCCGGTCGATCCTGCGCCTGATCGAACCAACCTCTGGACAGGTGACGTTCAATGGCGAGGATATCCTGTCCATGCGCGCAGGCTCTCTCAAGTCACTGCGCCGCGATATGCAGATCATCTTTCAGGACCCATATGCTTCATTGAATCCGCGCATGCCGATTGGCGAATCTGTGATGGAGGGACTCAATATTCACAAGATCGGCCAGCCCAAAGAACGCTGGGAAGTGGCGATCCAGATGCTCAAGAAGGTGGGACTGGAGGAATATCATGCCCGCCGCTACCCACACGAATTTTCCGGCGGACAGCGCCAGCGCATTGGCATTGCGCGTGCCCTGGCTTTGCAACCCAAATTCATCGTTTGCGATGAACCCGTCTCCGCGCTGGATGTGTCCATCCAATCGCAGGTTCTGAATATTCTCAAGGAACTCCAGCGGGAATTTGGCCTGACCTATCTCTTTATTGCCCACAACCTGAGCGTGGTGGAACATATTTCCGACCGTGTGGGTGTGATGTACCTCGGCAAGATGGTGGAACTGGCCAATCGCGACGATCTGTATCGCGAACCCCTGCACCCCTATACCAAGGCGTTGATGTCTGCCATTCCCATCCCACACCCGAATATCAAACGAGAGCGCACGATCTTGAAAGGGGATGTGCCCAGCCCGCTCAATCCGCCCAAGGGATGCCGCTTCCATACCCGCTGTCCCATTGCAGTGGAAAAATGCTCGCAGGAGGAGCCGGAATTTCGGGAAGCCCGCCCCGGTCATTGGACGGCCTGCTGGTTGGTGGATTAGTTTTCGCCGCTTGTTGGAAAG
>JAYRVQ010000459.1:0-4158 GCA_041918465.1 Anaerolineales bacterium | reverse complement strand
GGAACGTAACAGGAAAGAAAAAAGAGCCTTCTGGAAAATCCAGGAGGCTCTTCGCTTGTGTGCCCTTTTGTTTTATGCGATCTGCGGCGTACCGCTCTTCTTGCCGAACGGCGGGGGGAAGATGGCTTCAAACTCGTCGCGAGTGATCGTTTCCACTTCCAGAAGTTTAGTTGCCACAGCGTCAAGCTGTTCGCGATATTTTTTCAACAAGGCCCTGGCTTGCTTATAAGCCTCATCCACAATCTTGCGGACTTCACGGTCGATCTGCTCGGCCACCGCCTCGGAATAATCGCGCTGTTCGGAGATCTCGCGGCCAAGGAAAATTAATTCCTCTTTCTGGCCATAGGTCATCGGACCCAGATCGCCAGACATGCCCATGCGAGTGACCATGGCGCGCGCCATGCGCGTTACCTGCTCGATATCGTTGGATGCGCCAGATGTGATGTCATCGAAAACAAGTTCCTCGGCGGCGCGTCCGCCCAGGGCGTAGGCCAGGGTGGCGACCATCTTCTTGCGGGAGGCCAGGATGCGGTCCTCTTCGGGGCGGAACCACGTCACACCGCCAGCCTGCCCGCGACCGACAATCGTCACTTTCTGAACGGGGTCCGCCTCGGGGATGGCATTCGCGACGACCGCGTGACCAGCCTCATGGTAGGCGATGATGCGTTTCTCCTCGTCCGAGATCAGGCGGGACTTTCGTTCGGGTCCCATTACGACGCGCTCGATCGCCTCTTCGAGTTCAGGCTGGGTGATGGATTTCTTGTTGCGGCGCGCCGCGAGAATGGCGCCCTCGTTGACGAGATTTTCCAAATCCGCGCCCACGAAACCGGGCGTACCGCGCGCCAACGAGCCAAGGTCCACCGATGGGTCGAGCGGCTTGCCTTTGACATGGACTTTCAGGATGGCCTCGCGGCCTTTCACATCAGGACGATCCAGCGTGACGCGGCGGTCAAAACGGCCGGGACGAAGGAGCGCCGGGTCGAGCACATCGGGACGGTTGGTCGCCGCCATGATGATGATGTTCGTGTCTGTATCGAAACCGTCCATCTCCACAAGCATCTGGTTGAGTGTTTGCTCGCGTTCATCGTGCGAACCACCCAATCCCGCGCCGCGCTGACGTCCAACCGCGTCGATCTCGTCCACAAAAATGATGCAGGGCGAGTGGCGCTTGGCCTGATCGAACAGGTCGCGCACGCGGCTGGCGCCCACGCCGACGAACATTTCCACGAACTCCGAACCGGAGATGGAGAAGAACGGCACGCCTGCTTCACCGGAAATGGCTTTGGCGAGCAGGGTTTTTCCCGTTCCTGGAGGGCCGACCAACAGAACACCCTTGGGGATGCGCGCCCCGAGCTGGATGAATTTCTGCGGCTCTTTCAGGAACTCAACAACTTCCTTGAGTTCCTCCTTGGATTCATCCACACCGGCCACATCCGCAAATGTGACTGTAGGGTGGTCGCCGCTGAACATGCGGGCGCGGCTCTTTCCAAAGGACATGGCCGCGTTGTTATTGCCCTGCGCCTGGCGGAAGATGAACCACATGACGCCCGCCATCAACAGCACGGGCAGAATGAAAGCCAGTGATCCCAGAACACCTGACCAGGCAGAGGGCGGCTTGACCTCGATCTTAACGTTTTCAGGCAGGAGTCTTTCAGGCGAGACGCCCAGGTTGATCAGTTGATCCACCAGCGTGGCATCTGTTTCCTTTTGAGAAGTATCCTCGCTCCCGTCAGCATAAACAACGACCAGGCGGTTATCTTCTTCGATCGAAATTTTCTCCACCTTGCCTGTTTGAATGGCCTGGGCGACTTCGTTGATGGTTAACGGCTCGCTGATGGTGCCTTCGCGTTGAAAAGCCATGTAAATCATGGCCGCGATGGCTATCACGAGAACAAACGTCACTAGATATGACTGATTGCGTTGCTGATTCAAATGAACCTCCAAATACCAATGCGATTATACCAATCGCGTCCTTCAATAAGTAGTCTCGCGGAATTTCTTATATGATTCTCTAATAAATTCCTGTCAAAAACAACCAAAACTTCAATCGATCACCATCTCCACGGGACAATGGTCCGAACCTAACACATCCTCGTGGACAATGACATCCCGCACGCGCGGAAACAGTTTTTCCGAAACAAGGTAATAATCCAGTCGCCAGCCGATGCCACGCTGACGCGCCGCGAAACGATACGTCCACCAGGTATATTGCACCTTGTCGGGATACAGCCTGCGGTAGGCGTCCACGAATCCGTGATCGAGGAATTTCTGCACCCACTCACGTTCCTCGGGCAGGAAACCTGAAGTGGTTTCATTCTCTTTGGGATTCTTCAGGTCTATCGGCATGTGGGCTGTGTTGAAATCCCCAGTGATGACGATATTCTCGCCACGCGCGTGCAACTCGTCGCAAATTTCCAGCAAACGCGCGTAGAAAGTCAGTTTGTAGTCCACGCGATCCTGGCCGCGTTGTCCATTGGGGAAATAAATATTGTAGAGGAAAAAGTCCGGGTGGCGGGTTCGGATGACGCGCCCCTCGATATCGAAACGCGGTTCGGACAGACCCAGCTCAACGTCCGGTGACGAAGCGGTCGTAAAGGTGGCGACCCCGCTGTAGCCGGGACGTTCCGCCGGATTCCATGTCACATGATAGCCTGCGCGAGTCTGTTGTGACTCGGTCAATTGATCCGGGCGGGCTTTGATCTCTTGCAGGCATAGCGCGTCCGGTTGTTGTGCAAAAGCCCAATCCAACGCGTTCTTTCCAAGCGCGGCGCGAATTCCGTTTACGTTCCATGTGATAATTTTCATCTATAATCCGCTTTTATGGTAAACTTGTTTTGGCAGGCAACCATGAGCAATAAAGGCAACAAGAACATCCTTTGCATCGAAGACGAGCCGGAAATGATCGATTTGATCCGTCTCATTCTTGAACGACGCGGTTTCACTGTGCAGGGAGCGGCCGGTGGCACAGAAGGCATCAGAAAGGTGCGCGAACTGCATCCCGATCTGGTGTTGTTGGATCTGATGATGCCCGATCTGGACGGCTGGGAAGTATACCAGCAAATGAAGGCAGACGAAGCCACGCGCGATATCCCGGTCATTGTGGTTACCGCCAAAGCACAGAGCATCGACAAAGTGCTGGGACTCCACATCGCAAAAGTGGACGATTACATCGCCAAGCCGTTCAGCCCGCAGGATCTGCTCACCAGCGTGGAAAAAGTTTTCAGTAAACAAGGCTGAGCGCGACAGAACATTTCGGGGCGTCCCTCTCACGAGCACAGGGCCGCCCTTTTTTCATACCTATGACGTCATCTCATTTCATTTTCGTACAAGACAAAGAGAACCGATTAACCGCGCCGCCGCTCGTGAAATATTGCGAATCCTTCCTATGCCGGTTGCGCGGATTGACATTTCGCTCCTCGATCACGCGGGACGAGGGCCTGCTCCTCGTTTTTGGACGCGACAGCCGCGTCGACTCATCCATCCACATGCTGGGAGTAGGATTCGACCTGGCTGTGTTTTGGATCAACTCCGAAATGCAGGTGGTGGACAAAATCGTGGCAGGTGCATGGAAACCCGCCTACTTTCCCAAATCCCCTGCCCGCTATGTGTTGGAAGTGCACGCCAGTCGGATCAGTGATTTTGAGATCGGGCAGTTGGTTCAATTCCAAAATGCGTAAAACCATTATCATCCTCTTGATTATATTAAATTTATTTTTAACCCAGCCTGCCGCCGCGCAAGCCAGCGGGCCAATTTACATCGTACAAGCAGGCGACACGCTCTGGTCCATCGCGGCGCGCTTTAACGTTACAATAGAAGAGTTGATGACGGCCAACGGGATCACCAACGCCAATCTGCTTTCCGCGGGACAGCAACTCATCATCCCGGGCCTGGATGGTTTGACCGGAATTCTCGATACAGAAGTGGTCGGTTTTGGAGATTCCCTGCGCGGACTATCCAGGCGAAATCAAGTGCCCGTATCCATGCTACAGAAATTGAATCGCATCATCAGCCCATCGGAATTGTACGTGGGCGTGAGTCTCATTGTTCCGCAACAGGAGGGCGCGACCAAACTAGCCGCGTCCGCCGCTCCCGCAAAGGGTGAAACCTTGCTTGAGTTGGCCGTTCGCCAAAACAGCGACCCGTGGACGCTATCCACG
>JAYRVQ010000458.1:0-3204 GCA_041918465.1 Anaerolineales bacterium | reverse complement strand
GGTGGGCTCGTCGAGGAAGAGCAGTTTTGGTTCGTGGACGAGGGCGATGCCGAGGGCGAGTCTTTGTCGCCAGCCCGCGGAGAGGGATTTCGTCAGCGTGGATTCGTGACCAGTCAGGCCGACCAACCCCAACGTCCGCGCGATGCGGGTTTTGTCCGTGATGCCATAGACGCCGCCATAAAACGTCAGATTTTCCTGCACGGTCAAGTCGTCATAAAGCGCGAACTTCTGCGACATATATCCCGCACGGGTGCGGACTTCCTCGCTTTGCGTAAACGCGTCGAATCCCAAGACAGTGGCCTTGCCATCGGAGGGCGCGAGCAATCCGAGCAACATGCGAATGGTGGTGGTCTTGCCGCATCCGTTCGGTCCGAGGTAGCCGACCACTTCACCCGCGCCGACTTCAAAGTTGATGTGATCCACCGCGACGAAGTCGCCGAATTTGCGCGTGAGATTTTGGACGGAGATGACGGGATCAGTCATGGTTCGGCTCCGAAAGGGCGATGAAGATATCCTCGAGGACAGGTGGGACGGCGCGCAACTCGCGGATGGTTCCGCCCGCCGCGCGAATCTCCTCGGGTAGACGATTCAAAATACCTTGTGATGTTCCCTCGCGCACGCGCACGTGGAGTTTGTCGCCGAAGGCCGCGACATCTTCAACATCTTTGTCTTGATGCGCAACGTGACGCAGAGTGTTGATGGGATCGCCGCGCAGTTCGAGCACGCGTCCGTTCAGGCGGGAGCGGAGATTTGATGGGGCATCCTCGGCGATGATTTTTCCCGCTTTCATGAATCCCACGCGGTGACAGCGCGAGGCTTCATCCATGTAGGGGGTGGAGATGAGGACGGATACCCCGCCCCCCTCTTTCTCTCCCCCCAAACTCTCCGAATTTGGGGGGAGAAGGAGGGAGGCTGAAACCAACTTGATCACCAACTGCCAAAAGTCTTGTCTTGTCACAGGGTCAACACCTGTGGTCGGTTCGTCGAGCAAAAGCAGGCGCGGACGCGTGACGAGGGCGGAAGCAAGGCCGAGTTTCTGTTTCATTCCACCTGAGAGTTGGCCCGCGCGGCGATCTTTGAAATCGGCGAGGCCGACAAATTCGAGAATCTCCATACAACGCGGCAACCATTCCTGTTGCGAGAGTCCGCGCACCTCGGCGAAGAAGCGGATGTTCTCCAGCACAGACAAGTCTTCGTACATCGAGAAACGCTGGGAAAGATAGCCGATCTGCGAGCGCGCCTGTTCGACTTGTGTGCGGACATCGTAGCCGCAGACGTTAACCTCGCCCGCGTCAGGTCGGAGAGCGCCGACCAAAAGACGCATGGTGGTGGTTTTCCCCGCGCCGTCGGAACCGACGAGCCCATAGATCTCGCCAGAGGCGATGTTCAGCGATACACCATCCACAGCATGGTTCGCACCGAAAGATTTTTTCAATCCGTTTGCATGTACGAGAGGTTCGGTCATTTCTAATTCTCGCTAAATTTCGATGGATGAACAATCACAAACGCTTCGTTTTTCGCAAGCCCTTCCAATTGTTCCCGGCTGGGGCGCTTCGGTAATCCATGTGCCTTCTCCATGATGAAGCCAATCATACGCGGGTGACGCGCAAGTCGCACTTCCATAAAATCCGCGAAACGCGATGAATCAGTAATGACTTCGGCTTGACCTTGAAATTGCTTCGCACCAACGCGGATTTCGACTTGCGGCTTTGACTGGATATTGCGAACCCAATCTGCTTTTAGTCCGCGCGCCGCGCCGAGATAGTAGTCGTCGCCTATCTTCTCAAACTGTAGAGGCGTGACTCGCTTCGTTCCCGACTTTCGGCCTGTTGTGGTCAAAAGGAGGATGATCTTGCCGATGAGCGGACCCAACCCAATCGCATAGAGAACGCGATGAATCTTTTGGATGTTCTTCATCTTTGACCAATCAAATTGGGTCGGCATGGGAATCTTCTTTCCATGAGAAGGTGGTTTCGATACGCCCGAACTTGCACGGGACTACTCAACCACCGTTTACTGGAGCCTGATCACTGATTACTGCTCACTGAACACTACATCCGCAGGCATGCCGATCTTCAACTTGCCATCTGGGTCAACCACGCTCAACTTGATGGCGTAGACGGTTGAACTGCGGCCTTCGACCGTCTGGACATTGCGCGGGGTGAACTCGGCTTTGTCAGAGATTTGAATCACAGTGGCGGTAAAAGTCAGGTCGGGGAACGAGTCAACAGTGACGGTGGCGGTCTGGCCGATCTTGAGTTGGCCAAAGCGATCTTCAGGAACGTAAACAGTGATGGTCAAGTTGCTGAGTTGACCAAGCACAAAGGAAGTCGCGCCAGGCTGAACGAACTCACCCACATCCACATTGCGCGTCAGAATAACGCCATCCATTGGCGCAGAGATCGTCAGTTTGGCGATCTGTGTATCAAGCAGAGAGAGATTCGCTTCGGCCTGCTGAACAGCGACTCCTGCCTGAGCCAGGACAGCCTTCGCCTGCTCAAGAGCCGCTGCGGCGATCTTGACTTGTGGGGAGTCATCCCCCGTCTGCAAACGGTTGAGGGTATCGAGGGAAACTTCGAAGTGCTCCTGCGCCACAGAGAGTTCCGCGCGGGCGGTGAGCACGTTTTCCGCCGCGTCACTGGTCAACAAATCATCGTAGGCTTGTTGGGCTTCATCCAACTCGACTTTGGCAAGATCGAGGGCTTCCTGCGCGGCGGTCAGGATATCACTGTCCCCACTGAGGAGTCTGGCGACTTCGATCTTGGTGCGATAGGTGGAAAAATGCGGAGGCATCGGGATATCGTCTGGGTTGACATCCCCACCCGATAACTGGGCGTGATCGTAAACCGTCTCTGCGATCAAATAACTAATACGCGCCTCGGCAAGACGGATCTCTGCCGCCACAAAATCAGCATTGGCGATATCTTTGACGACGCGGTCGAGATTGGACTGTGTTTTTTGCAAAACTTCGCTGGCGGATTCCACTTCCGCTTGAGCCGCGGTAATTTGTTCTGCGCGAGTGAAGTACCACAGGGGCTGGTCAAAGCGGGAGGGAGCGCGATAAGCCCAGTCTGCCAGGCGCGCAGTGCCCTCTTGCGCGCGAGCTATAGTCAACGCCGCGTCATATTGCGCCTGCATCAAACCATAGGCGCTCTGTGCTGTCTGCAGGGCGCTGCGGGCGGATTCCAATCCGCTTTGGGCAAT
>JAYRVQ010000457.1:0-8001 GCA_041918465.1 Anaerolineales bacterium | reverse complement strand
CGCCGTCCGCTTGTAACTTCTCGGCAAACGGAGACAGGACGCGGTCCGAGCCAGAGACGGTGGCTCCCATCTCCAGCAGGACGCGCGCGATGGCGGATAATCCTGTTCCGCCAATGCCGATGAAGTGGACGTGAGTCATATTAGCCTTTAGCGTTTATCCGTTAGCGGTTAGACGTAAACAACGAGGATGAAGATGAGCACGATGATGACTGCAAAGTAAATACCCGGCGAACCCAGCAGGTGCGGCGGCATGTATTCGAGCATGGCGGCAATGGTTCTTTGTACGGCGGCGTTGTTCTCCACCGACTGGTAAAAGCCGCCCGGATAGTTTGCCGCGGCCCAGTACGACCAGAAGGTGCCGGTGACCAGGTAGCCGTTGATCGCGCCCAGAAAAAGCCCGAAGAGCGAATCTTGCAAGCGCTCACGGCGCGCTCCCGCTTGCAGGCGTGCCACACTGATGACGGTCTGGTACCCAAAGTAAGTCATTGCACCCAGCACAATGATCCGGACCCAGAACAGGGTCAGGTCGCTTTCAGGCAGTTTGTTCACCATCGGTGCATAGGTGTGTAGCAGGAAGTTGAGCGCCACTGCCACCACCACGGCAAAGCCGACCAGGAGTTCCTTGGCCCAGCCGCGTAGCATTCCAATGATCGCGAATAGGATCACATACATCCAGAAGACATAGATGATGCTGATCATGGGCGCACCTCTTTCGCTAATTTGATAAGTTGTTCTGCGATTTGACTTGCGGCCTGTGGCCGGGCCAGCGCGCGCATGGACGCGCGCATGTTGTCACGTTTGTTCGATTCTTTCAGGAGTTCCGCTACGAGAGCGGGAAGTTCTTCCTTCAAGCGGTTGTCATCCAGCACAATGGCCGCACCGCGGCTGGCAAGATAATCCGCATTGACTTTTTGATAGCGCCAGGCATGTGGATACGGGACGAGCACCGCAGGCAATCCCAGCAGGGGATATTCGCCCAACGTGGACGCGCCTGCCCGTGATACGACCAGGTCCGACGCGGTCAGCGCCGCGCCCATCTCCTCGTGCAGATAGGGGAAGGCGTGATACTCCTCCCGCTTCGCACCGGACTGTGAGTTGGCTGCCGTTTCGACAGTGGGCCAATCCAACTGACCGCTGATATGAATCACCTGCGCCAGTTCGAGCAGAGATGTCAGATGCTGGAGCACGGCCTGATTGATGGAACGCGCTCCGCGGCTTCCGCCTGTGATCAACAGGACAGGTTTATCATCATGCAAGTTGAGCGCTTTTCGAGCGGATTCGCGATCCCATTTCAAGAAGTCCGCGCGGACGGGGTAACCGGTTTCCACAATACGGGCGCGGGAGGGGAAGTAGTTTCCCGATTCCGACGCGGTGACCGCGATCCGGTCCGCGAAACGAGCGATGGTCTTGATCGCAAGCGCGGGTTCGATATCCGGCACATAAAGCAGGGTCGGGATTTTCATCCCAGCCATCGCCATTGGCGCGGCGAGATAGCCTCCGGTGAAGAACAACGCGTCAGGGCGGAACTCGCGCAGAACTTTCCGCGCCGATTGGTAGCCGCGCGTCAGTTTTGTCAGGTTGCCCGGCAGGGCGCGCAGACCAACACCGTGCAGGCCTGCGGCGGGAATGGATTGGAAGGGAATGCCCGTACGCTTCACGAGAGATTCCTCCATGCCACCTTCACCGCCGACCCACAGGATCTCGGACGAGGGATATTCCGCGCGGAACGCGTCAAGCACGGCGAGAGCGGGATACACTCCGCCGCCCGTTCCGCCAGCGCAGATCAATAGCCGCACCGAAGGACCTCCATTCATCATCTGTTTGTTTTACGCCTCGTTGGCGCGAGACGTTCATCAAAATTCCAACAGCCGCCAGCATGACGGTCAGGTTCGAGCCGCCCGCGCTCACAAAAGGCAGGGCGTTGCCTGCAAAGGGCATCAACCCTACCATCACTGCCATGTTGATCAGTGCTTCCATGCCGATCCACAGAACCAGCCCGGAAGCAAGCAGGGTACCCAGCATATCTGGAGCGCGGCGTGCGATCACCAGCCCGCGCCAGATCAAAAGGGCATACAGCCCCATCAGGAAGATCGAACCGACCAGTCCCAACTCCTCGACAACGATCGCGAAAATGCTGTCGGTGGGTGGAACGGGCAGTCCGGTATATTTGCTGAGTGATTGTCCCAGGCCGCGGCCAAAGATGCCGCCTCCCACAATTGCTTCAAATGAGCGCAGAACATGATAGGAAGCCTGCGTTGGATCTTTCAAGCCCAGAATAAAATCGGCGATGCGCTTCTGCCCGGTGGCGCTGACCTGTACCACCAGCCAGCTGACGAACAGGGTGACGGCCAGCATGACCAGAATTTGTTTCAAGTCGCCACCTGCCAAAAAGAATAGCAGGCCGCCCATCAGGAGCACTGTCCCGGCCGCGCTTAGATCAGGTTGCAAAAAGATCAAGCCGCCAAAGGTTCCGAGGATGATGCTCAGCGGCAAAAATCCGAGACTGAACACCCGTAGGCTGGCACGCTTGGCATATAACCAAACCGCAAGATAAATAATGCTGACCAATTTAGCCAATTCGGATGGCTGTATCGAACCATCCAGGAACGAGCGTTTTGCGCCGAAGCGGATTTCGTTCATCAGCAAAACGCCAACCAGCATGAAGATGGTCAGAAAGGTGACCGGGACAACCAGTTTGCTCCAGTAGTGATAATCAAAACGCGAGAGAATATACGCGCCTGTCAGTCCGATGCCCAGCCAGAGCAACTGTCGGCTGAACATGTACGTCGGTTCGCGTCCGAGCATCTCCAGCGAAAAATCCCAGGAGGCTGAGAAGAGCACGATCAGCCCAAACACCAACAGGCCGATCAAGCCCAACAGGAGCGGCACATCCACACTGCGGGTCGCGGCAGGGCGCTCTTCAGCGGTGTAGTTTGTTGAGTTCACGAAAGTTCCTGCACCCATGTTTTAAACCTTTCTCCACGTTCTGCAAAATCGGTAAATTCATCGAAACTGGTTCCGCCCGGCGAAAGCAGGACAACCGATCCGGGCTCGGCCACCCGGGCCGCCATCGACACTGCATCGCGCAGACCCTCACAACGGACCTGGGTGCGCGTCTTCCCGGACGTTGGGCCGAGCGCCGTTTCGATGATTCCCGCGGCCTCTCCAAACAAAACCACGTGTTCAACGCGCTGGTGGACGAGGTCTACCAGATCCTTCCACGGCAGGTTTTTGTCGCGTCCGCCGAGAAGGAGAACGATGGGCTCATCGAACGAACGGATGGCGGCCATTGTCCGCTCGGGGGCAGTGGCAATCGTGTTGTTATACCAGCGCGCGCCATTCCACTCGCGGACGAATTCCAGGCGGTGCGGCACGCCGCGAAATTCCTCGGCGGCGGTCAGCATCGCGTCGAGCGGGAAATCCGCCGCGTGGCCGATGGCGAAGGCGGCCAACGCGTTGCTTACGTTGTGGTCGCCGCGCAGTTGAATTTTCTCGCGTAATAGCAACGGAGTGTAGGCGAAGCTATCTCGAAGCGCGAGCAGGCCATCGTCCAGATAAGAACCGTCGAGTCCCTCTTCAAGCGGGGACAGGCTGAAGGTCAGCAATTTGCCGTGTACGCGGTCGCGCAGTCCCCAACTCCCGGCATCGTCGCGCCCGAGGATGGCGGTGCCGTCTTTTTTCTGGAAATCCAGCAGGCGCGCCTTGGCGGCGGTGTAGGCTTCCATTGTGCCGTGACGGTCGAGATGGTTGGGGGTGACGTTGAGGATGGCCGCGATGTCTGTGGATGCACTCATCTGGTCGAGTTGGAAACTGGAGATTTCAAGGATGGCGAGGTCATTGGGCTTCATTCCGTCAACATAATTAATGAGCGGGTCACCGATGTTGCCGCCAACATAAACCTTGTCGCCAAGAAACTGTCTCGCCATGTCGCCGACCAGCGTTGTGGTTGTTGTCTTACCTGCCGAACCTGTAATGCCAATGGTCTTGCAGGGCGCGGCTTCCAAAAAGATTTGCGTGTCGTTCGAAAGGGGAATGCCGCGTTGGATGGCTTCAACCACGATGGGGAGGGTGAGCGGGATTCCGCCGGACGGACAGAGCAGATCCACGCGTTTGAGCAGTTCAAGCGGGTGACTGCCGAGTTCCCACTCCACGTTCACATCGCTGAGGGAGGCTTGCGTGGCGCGCATGTCGTCGAGTGGGCGCAAGTCGTTCAGGATGACGTGCGCGCCGTGACGCGCCAGCCAGCGGGCGAGGGCTTGTCCCTGCCGCGCGGCGCCGAGAATGAGAACGCGTTTGCCGGTCCAGTCTTTCATCGTTATACCAATGCCAATCCAACGCCAACCATGGCGGCCAGCAATCCGATCAGCCAGAAACGTTGCACCACTTGTGTTTCGCTCCAACCAAGCAGTTCAAAGTGCATGTGGATGGGGGTCATTTTGAAAAAGCGGCGGCCTTTGGTGGCACGGAAATATGCGATCTGAATCACCACGCTGACCATCTCGCTGACAGGGATGATGGCAATGACAGGCAGGACAGCCCATTGTCCGGTCATTAACGCGATAACGGCCAGGGTCGCGCCGAGGGCTTGTGAACCGGTATCGCCCATGAACAACATGGCGGGATGTACGTTGAACCACAAGTAGCCAAACAGTGCGCCAACCATAATGAAGCAGAAACGCGCCACGTAGGTTTGTCCCTGCATGAGAGCGATGCTTCCGTAGGCCACAAAGGCGGTGGCGGCGATCAGGCCAGCCAATCCATCCAAGCCATCTGTAAAGTTGACCGCGTTCGACATGGAAACGATGATGAACGCCGCCATCGGGACGTACCACAGTCCGAGTTTGATTTCGATGGGATAACCGGGCAGGTATAGATCGGGAACCTGCAAAACGTATTTAAGCGCCCACGCCGCGCCGAGCGCGAGCAGAACCTGGATGAAGAACTTGGTGCGAGAACGCATCCCTTCGCCGCGACGCGGGCCGCGAATGCCCTCCCAATCGTCCACTGCGCCGAGGATGGCAAAAGCGGCCATCACCACCAACGGAAGCAGGATCGAACGTCCGATGCCTGCCACGCCAAACAAGTCGGAGGCATTCAACAGCAGGGTGAGCAAAACCACCGGGGCAATGAACATCACGCCGCCCATGGTGGGCGTGCCCATTTTAACGGCGTGGTGACCGGGTTCCTCCACGCGGATGATCTTTCCGACTTTGAAATGTCGCAGGATGCGCAACAACGGCCCGCCCCAGATGACCGTCATCATAAATGCCAGCACGGCCAGGCTGAGCGAGAGGGGCATCTGATTCATGAACGCACCTCCAGCGCGGCCACGATGCGATCCATGCGCAATCCATGCGAACCTTTGACGAGCACCGCGTCATCGCTGGAAAGATTTTTTTCCAGCCAGGCGACGATGGGCTCCAACTCGTTGAATTCGATGATCTCCGATTTGCTCATGCCGGACCTGTGGGCGGATTCGGCAATCATGCGGGCGCGCGTCCCAAGCGTTAGCAAAACGTCCGCCACGCGGGCCGCGCGCAGGCCGACCATTTCGTGTCCCTGCTTTTCATAGGGACCAAGCTCGAGCATGTCGCCAAGGACAGCGACCTTGCGCCCATCCAATTCATCCAGCAGGTTGAGTGCGGCCAGCATGGACTCGGGCGAGGCGTTGTACGTATCATCCAGCAGGAGCGCGCCCGTCTGACTTCTTACTGCAACAAGGCGCAATTGCGTGTGTCCCTGATGCAGGCCTTCGAAAATCTCCTGCCAGGTCAACCCTTCGACCAGTCCGGCCGCGGCGGCGCGCAGAGCGGTATGGACGGAGTGCCGTCCGATTAGCGGGATGCGCGCGTGCAAAGTTTCGGATTGATAGTGCAGGCGGAAGCGGATGCCATCCAGGCCGAGGCCTTGAATTTCATCGGCCCACAAATCTGCTTCGGGGGAGAGGCCGTAGAAGAAGATGCGGGCGCGGGTCTTCTCTTCCATTTTTCGCACCCACGGATCGTCAAAGTTCAGGATGGCCGTCCCGTGCGGGGCGGGTGGTAGGCATTGCACCAATTCGGATTTTCCGATAAAGATGGCTTCCTGTGAACCCGCGCGTTCTGCATGGACAGTGCCGACGTTGGTCACGATGCCGATGGACGGTTGTGCAATGTCACACAGGAAGGCGATCTCGCCGGGAACATAGAATCCCATTTCAAGCACAGCGCGCTGGTAACCTGTCCCCAGCCGCAGGATGGAAAGCGGCAGGCCAATTTCATTATTCAGGTTGCCGGGGCTTTTAAGCGTGCGATAACGCATCCCGATCACCTCGGCCACCATTTCCTTTGTGGATGATTTTCCAACGCTACCAGTGATGCCGATCACGTTCAAGTCCAGTTTGCGGCGCCAGAAGCGGGCAATTTGTTGGAGGGCGGAGACGCTGTTGTCCACGCGCAGGCAGAGGGGAGGGGCGAAGCGATTCAGCGATTCAGCGGATTCGGCGAAGCCAGAGCGCAGGTCGAGGGTCCGGAATGAGGCGTCTGGTACATCCCGTTGAACCAACGCGTAAGACGCACCGCGTCGGAAGGCCGCGTCCACGAAGTCGTGCCCGTCCGCTTTTTCGCCAGGGACGGCTACAAACAGCGAGCCGGGGATCACCTGGCGCGAGTCGATGGCCGCTTCTGTGATGATGTGATCCGTTTGCGGACGGGTATTCGTGAGGGCTTCAAAGACGTCGGCCAGAGTGAGCATGGTTTCCTAGTGGTTGGCGATTTGAAGGCGGACGGAATCGGGCGGGATGTTAAGCAGGATAACGGTCTTCTGCGCGACCTCAGAGAAAAGAGGAGCGGCGGTATCGTTGGCCCAAATGGAGACGCTGGGTGCTTCGAGCCAGACATAGATCATGAATTGTGGATCGTCCACCGGGCCCCAGCCGATGAAGGATGCATTGGTTTGCGTGCTATCGTAATATCCGTCAATCGGGATTTCGGCGGTGCCAGTCTTGCCAGCCACGCGATATCCGGGGACTAAAGCCAGCGAGGCTTCGTTTTCCAATGAGATGGCCAGCATCTGGCTCAACGTGTAGGCAGTGTTTGCACTGATGGGTGTGCCCGCAGGTTGCATCTGAATGTTGACTTGCCGACCATCGCCGACCATGCCGTATAGGATATGCGGCATGACCATCTGTCCGTTATTGGCAACCGCGGAGACTGCCATCAACATTTGGACAGGGCTGACCGCGACGCCCTGGCCGAACGCGTTCGTGCCAAGGTCTACTGGATACCAGTCCAGGTCACCCGGGACCTTGAGGCGGCCCGGTGTTTCCCCGGCCAGGTCAACGCCTGTGAGACGTCCGACTCCGAAGCGTTGCATGTAATCGTAGAATTTTTCCTGTCCCATGGAGGTGGAAATCCATGCCATGCAGACGTTTAGCGAATGTTGCAGGCAACCGATCATGTCCTGCTGTCCCCAGGGACGGCGGTCCCAGTTTTGGATTAGCACATCCCCCACGATGATGGAGCCTGTGTCATTGTAGAGGGTGTCTGGTGCGACTGTGCCAGCGTCCAAACCGGCGGCCATGGTTAGCACTTTGAAAACCGAGCCGGGCTCGTATTGCATGGAAATGGCGGGGTTGTATTCATAGGACTGATCGTAGTAATTGCTATAATTCCAGAATTCATTCAGGTTGAGGCGCGGCGTGGATGCCATGGCCAGGATTTCGCCAGTGTGCGGATCCATGATGATGATGGTTCCGTTCCGCGCGCCGTAATCGATCAATGCCTGGTCGAGGGAACGTTCGGTCGCGGCTTGCAGGTCGCGGTCGATGGTCAGGATCAATGTGGTGCCATTGGGAACTTTGGGAATTTCCGCGGCACGGTTTGGGTCCTGGGGAATCCACGCATCCACCGGCGTGCCCGCCAGCAGATCGTTGTATTTTCCTTCCACGCCAAAATATCCGCGCTCATCACGTCCAAAGAATCCGATAATGTTCGAAGCCAGATCGTTTTCGGGGTAACTGCG
>JAYRVQ010000456.1:0-1895 GCA_041918465.1 Anaerolineales bacterium | reverse complement strand
GAGAAAAAGGTATCTGAAATGAGGGGCGAGTACAAGGTTAAGGCCACGGAAGGGATGCCGCGCGGCGAGATGAAGAAGATCATTGACGAGTTGGAAAAGCGGATGAAAGAGGCCGCCAAGAATCTCGAATTCGAGAAAGCCGCCGCGTTGCGCGATGAACTCTACGAATTGAAAGCCATCTTCGCGGACGCGGAGAATCTCAAGCCGTGGGAGAGGTTGAAGTTATTGTCGGGGGAGTGAGTGAGCAGTGTTCAGTGGTCAGTGAAATAACACACAGTGGAGGTCAAATAGCCTCCGCTGTGTGTTATAGAGCAAAAATTCCCATTTCGAGATAAACCGCACCTGAAAAAGATGACATCCGCGGGTATTTTTACCTTTGTCAGGTCGTATAATGAGCGCGAAAAATTATACTCTTATTATGAGAGCAATCTCTTTTCAGGATAAATCCATGCAACCCACTATTGATCCACGCTCCCAGAAAGTTCTTGACCCTGCGCACGATGTCTACCGCTATACCCCCCGTTCCTTACAGCCCATCTTTTCCCCAAAAACCGTCGCTGTGATTGGCGCGACGGAAAAGATTGGCAGTGTTGGCCGCACCGTGATATGGAATTTGATCAGCAGCCCCTTTGGAGGGACAGTCTTTCCTGTCAACCCGAAACGGGAAAATATTCTGGGGATCAAGGCCTATCCCAGCATCAATGATATCCCCGACCCGATTGACCTGGCGGTGATCGTCACCCCGGCGCCCACCGTCCCGAACATTATTTCGGAGTGCGTTGAAGCGGGCGTCCCGGGGGCTATCGTCATCTCGGCGGGATTCAAGGAAATCGGTCCCGAAGGCGCGGCGCTCGAGACGCAGATTCTCGAACACGCGCGGCGTGGCAAAATGCGAGTCATCGGGCCGAACTGCCTGGGTGTGATGAATCCGCTTACCGGCTTGAACGCCACTTTCGCTACCACATGCGCTAATCCCGGCAACGTGGCGTTTATCAGCCAGTCCGGCGCGCTATGTACGTCCGTGCTCGACTGGTCGCTCAAGGAACATGTCGGTTTTTCAGCCTTCGTTTCCATCGGCTCCATGCTGGATGTGGACTGGGGCGACCTGATCTATCATCTGGGCGATGACCCGCACACCAACAGCATTGTTATCTACATGGAAACCATCGGCGACGCGCGCTCCTTCATGTCTGCCGCGCGCGAAGTGGCGCTGGCCAAGCCCATCATCGTCATCAAGCCCGGACGCACCGAAGGTGCGGCGCGCGCGGCCGCGTCCCACACTGGCTCGTTGACCGGGTCTGACGAGGTGCTCGAAGCCGCCTTTCGTCGATGTGGTGTTCTGCGCGTCGAAACCATTGGCGAGATTTTCTCGATGGCCGAAGTCCTCTCGAAACAGCCGCGTCCCAAAGGTCCCCATCTGACCATCCTGACAAACGCGGGTGGCCCCGGCGTGCTGGCGGTGGACGCGCTCATCACCAGCGGCGGGAAACTAGCCGAGGTCTCGCCGGAAGCCATGCAGAAATTCAACGAAATCCTGCCGCCGCAGTGGAGTCACAATAACCCGGTTGACATCCTCGGAGATGCATCCCCTGAGCGCTATGCCCAGGCATTGGAAGTGGCCGCTCAGGATCAAAATAGTGACGGTCTTCTCGTGGTGCTTACTCCGCAAGCCATGACCGATCCCACTGCCACCGCGGAGGCGCTCAAGAACTATGCCCAAAGTTACGAAAAACCCATCCTGGCTTCCTGGTCGGGGGGACGGGATATTGCCGCGGGCGAGGCAATTCTCAATAAGGCCGGCGTCCCGACCTTCATGTATCCCGACACCGCCGCAGAAGCCTTTGCCTACATGTGGAAGTACACCCGCAACCTGCAATCCATCTATGAGACGGTGG
>JAYRVQ010000455.1:0-2131 GCA_041918465.1 Anaerolineales bacterium | reverse complement strand
TGTCCGTAGACAACGAGCGTGAAGAGTTCGCCCAGAGCGAGCAGGAAGTCGGTGTCTTTTTGCTGGGCGTCGCTGGGGGTGGCGGTGGCGAGGAAGAGCTTCAGCGTGTCGATCTGCTCACGGAAGAGACGGATGTTGGGCAGGGCGTAGAGTCCGTAGGCCAGGTTGTAGTCGTGGAATTGGATCTTTCCGAGTCCCTTGGCAGCTCCCTGGTTGAAGAGGAAGTCGTCATTGGCGGCCTCGCTGCGCGTCAGCACGGGCGGATACTCGCCAGGCATGAAGAAGTAATTCGCCATGAACTTGACGATCAGCGCGATGTTGACGTGCACCGTCCCTTCGAGTTTGGGCAGGGCGCGGATGTCACGCGCGGCCATCTCAAAGTACATGTCGCGCTCGAAGCCCTTGGCGGCGATCACGTCCCACAGCAGGTTGATGACCTCCTCGCCTTGGGTGGTCACCTTCATCTTGACGGTCGGATTGTAGAGCAGGTAGCGACGGTCATCGGGCGAGGCGACGCGCAGGTAGTCGGCGGCGCGCAGGGCGAAGAGTTTCATCGCCACGAGGCGGGCGTAGGCGTCGGTGAACATGCCACGGACGTGGGGAAAGTCGGTGACGGCGAACCCGTACAGGCGTCGGTGTGACGCGTGGTGGATCGCTTCGTAAAACGCGTGGGTGCAGATCCCAATCGAAGCCCAGCCCAGGTTGTACTTCCCGATGTTGACCGTGTTCAGCGCCGCGTCCCAGGCGGATTGGCCGCGGTGCAGAATGTCCGCTTCGGTGATGGGATAGTCGGTGAGGGCGAAGTTGGCGACATAGGATTGGCTGTCGGTGACGTTCTTGATCAGGTTGTAGTTGCGGTGACGGTAATCGGCCGCGAAGAAAACGTACTCGCCCGTGTCGGCGAACTTGCCAAAGGTGGAGACCATCGGCGCGACGTTGCCGTTGCCGATGTAATATTTCTCGCCGTTGGCGAGAAACGTACCGTCTGGTTGAGGGGTGAGAGTCATCCCCGTCGAGTAGATGTCCGCACCATGTTCGCGCTCGGAGAGACCGAAGGCGAAGACTTCGCCTTCACTGAGAAGTTGCGCGGCCTTCCGTTTGAGCGCCTCGTTGGGACTCATCCAAATCGGTCCCAGCCCGAGGATGGACACCTGCCACGTGTACCAATACGCCAAGCCGTAGAAGCCGAGGATCTCGTTGAACTCGCAGTTGCGCCAGGTGTCCCAGCGCGAGTCCGCGCCGCCGTATGGAGTCGGAGTGAGCAGGGTGGCAAAGATTTTTTCTTTCTTTTGGAATTCGATGAAGTCGGCGTACCAGACGCGTTTATGATCGTCTTCTTTGATTTTTTGCTTGCCCTTTTCTTCAAAGAAGGCGATTGTTTTGAGCATGATTTGACGGGAGGCTTCGTCAGGGTAGAGGCGGGAGGGGGTGTTGGGGTTGAAGAGGAGCATGGTAATCTCCGTGGAATCTATGCCTGATATTCGCCCGCGCGTTCGCGCAGGAACGACCGTTTTTCGCGTTCGAGTTCTGCCTGCAACTCCTCCTCGCTTGGCAAAACCAGACGATACTTTGAAGCAAATATCTGCTCGCTATCTTTTAGCACCGAATACTTCGCGATGGTTTCATCCTTGTTCGTGCAAAGGATAATGCCGATGGTGGGATTATCCCCCTCTGTGCGTTTGAGATCATCGTACAGGCGGATGTACATGTCCATTTGCCCGATGTCCTGGTGAACCAACTTGTCCACCTTCAAGTCAATCAGCACAAAACACTTGATGATGAAGTTGTAGAAAACGAGGTCAATATAGAAATGGGATGTTTCCGTGCTGACGCGCACCTGTCTGCCTACAAATGAAAATCCCTTGCCGAGTTCCAAAAGGAATTTCTGGAGTTTGGTGATGATGGCTGTTTCCATCTCCGCTTCGGAAACGGAGGAGTCTTCGGGAAGTCCCAAAAATTCCAGCACGAACGGGTCTTTGATGAAGTCAGCGGGGCTGTGCTTCTCGAATTGCGATTCCTTCGCCAGCGCGGATTTTTTGTCCTGCGAGGAAAGCAGGCGTTCATAATAAAGGGTGTGGATGTTGCGTTCGAGAACACGGACGCTCCAGCCTTGTTCTGAAGCCTCTTTCAG
>JAYRVQ010000454.1:0-1698 GCA_041918465.1 Anaerolineales bacterium | reverse complement strand
TTCGATCTTCCTCGCCTCTTTCGACCCCGCGCTGGCTCCTGTCTTCCTGACCTTTTTCCTCGCCCTTGGCTTGCTCCTGCCCATCCTCGCGCAGACGCTGAGTCGCCGCCCCGCCGCGCGGACCGTCCGCCTGCGCGCCGACCTCCACTCCCGCCTCGTGGACGGCATCCAGGGCATGGCCGACCTGCTCGCCTACGGCCGCGGCGACGAACGCCTGCAACAAATCGTCATCACAGGAAATGATTATGGCAACGCCCAACGAAGCATGGCGCGCATCACGGGCATCCACTCGGGGCTGTCCACCCTGCTGACCAACCTCGGCATGTGGACGGTGCTTTTCTTGTCCATCCCGCTGGTCACTTCGGGCGAACTGGCTGGCCCCATGCTTGCATCGCTGGCATTGCTCACTTTCGCCGCGTTCGAAGCCGTCACTCCCCTCCCCCTCGCCGCACAGATGTGGAATTCCGCCCGCGAAGCCGCGCGGCGATTGTTTGAAGTGGTGGATACGGAGCCAGTGGTAAAAAACGCTATTCGATATTCGGTATTCGAAGATCGAATAGCGAATATCGAATTTTCGAATATCTCCTTCAACTACCCCAACACCACCTCCCCCGCCCTACAACATGTAACCTTCAACCTTCAACCTGGAAACTCATTGGCCATCGTTGGGCCGAGCGGCGCGGGGAAGAGTACGCTCGTCAATCTTTTGCTGAGATTCTGGGAGTACGGTTCGGGGGAGATCCGTTTGGGTGGCGAATCGCTGCATGGCCCGAATCCAGATCAGGTCCGCGCGCGATGCGCTGTCGTCTCGCAGAACAGTTACTTTTTCAACACTTCCATCCGCGAGAATCTGCGGTTGGCGCGTCCGAAGTTGAGCCAGGAAGAAATGGAGAACGCCGCGCGTGCCGCGCAAATTCACGAGTTTATCGCCGCGTTGCCAAAGGGTTACGATACCTTCATCGGCGAGCAGGGATTGCGGCTTTCAGGCGGCGAACGCCAGCGGCTGGCGATTGCGAGAGCATTGTTGAAGGACGCGCCCATTCTGATTTTGGATGAACCCACCGCCAACCTCGACCCGTTGACGGAAAAGGATGTGCTGGAGACGCTCTTCGGTGTGATGAAAAATAAAACCACTTTGCTCATCACACATCGGCTGGTGGGGTTGGATCGCATGGATGAAATTCTCGTGATGGACAACGGGCAGATCGTGGAGCGCGGCATCCATTTGGATTTGCTGGCGCAGGACGGGTTGTACCGCCGCCTGTGGGATTTACAAAACCGCATTTTGCAAACACAATAGTTTTCCAAAAAAATCCTGCTTGCAACTCGTCCGTGTGCGTGCTATAATCAAATCAACTTCCCCGACCACTTCACAACTGAGACCTGTGAACAAGAATGGCGTTTCTGCCTGCCTGTAATCAGGTCAGCCACTCAACCTTGAACGAAAATCCCTTGTCGCACAATTAACTGAAATACCGGCCTTGCCCTGGGGGCATAGGCCTCTTTCACATTTCCAACAACAAAACACTGGAAGGAATTATGGACATAATTGCACTTGAAAACGAACCTTTGGCAAAACTACGGGGCATGGCCAAAGAACTGAACATCACCAATGCCAACCGACTCAAAAAAGAAGCGCTGATCGTACGCATCCGCCAGGCCGAGGCCGAAAAGGAAGGCATCGAGGTGCGCGGCGGA
>JAYRVQ010000453.1:0-2378 GCA_041918465.1 Anaerolineales bacterium | reverse complement strand
GGCGACAAATCGCATGAAGAATTTTTCGAGACGCGCGCCGAGTTCGGTGGTCAGGTAGGAAACGATGAAAAAGACGGGACTGGTGCCGAGCGTGAAGGCGAACATGAGCGACGCGCCCATCAGTGCACTGCCCGTGCCGAGGGCAGTAGCCATCATGGCTTGCGTCACGCCGCAGGGAATGAAAACGGTGAGCAGGCCGAGGAAAATTGGGGTGGCAGTGTCTGTTCCTTTCGCCGTCTTGCGGATGTAGCGCGTGATGAATTTGGGCGGCTCGATGGAGAAGTAACGAAAGATCGGGTGGACGTTGAACATGCGCAGCGCGTTGCCGATCATGAAGATGCCGATGGCGATCATCAGCAGGGCGCGCGTCATCGGGCTGAGGGTGAGGAAAGAGCCGAGCCAACCGAGGAGCGCGCCGAGCAAAGTGTAGGCGACCAGTTTCGCGACGAGGAAGAGGAAGATGGGAAGCGCGGAACTTGCGCGCGGCGCGGGTTGTTTTGATTTCGTGCCGAGAGTTGCTTGCGCGGCGTAATCCTGTTCGATCTGATGTGCGAGCGAGGAGGCGAGCAAACCGCCTTGCACTGCGAGACAACTCAATCCGCCCGTGGTGATGCCTGTAACAAATGCAACCATGAGTTGAGTCATCACGCTGGAGGTGTTGGTTGGAATGGTTTCAGACGGAACAGCAAATAACGCAACGGCAATCGCGAGTAAGACGATACCGATCATAACCACGACAACGGGGTCAATGGATTTGTTTTGGTTTTTTGACATACTGTATACAATCCTAGACGCGCACCTTGCGCAATCGCAGGCTGTTGCTCACCACAAAAATACTGCTGAATGCCATCGCACCCGCGGCCAGCATGGGATTCAAATATCCAAGCGCGGCCGCGGGGATGAGCACCACGTTATAGAAAAACGCCCAGAATAAATTCTGCTTGATCGTGCTCAAGGTTTTGCGCGAGAGTGTAACCGCCCGCGCCACGCCGCGTAAATCTCCAGACATCAAAGTTACAGGCGCGGCGGCCATGGCCACATCCGTGCCTGTGCCGATGGCAATACCCACGTCGGCTTGGGCGAGCGCGGGCGCGTCGTTCACGCCGTCACCGACCATTGCCACAATGTTTTCAGGCTTGAAGGTTTGCAGGTTCGAACGTTCCAACTTTCCAGCCTGCAAACGCTTTACTTCAGCCGATTTTCCTTCGGGCAAAACCTCGGCAAGAACTTCATCAATTCCAACTTGATTTGCAATCGCTTCGGCGGTCTTCTGGTTGTCGCCTGTGATCATCACCACCTTCAAGCCCATCTTGTGCAAATCCGCAATCGCTTCCTGCGAGCCATCTTTAATTGTGTCGGCCACCGCGATGACGCCCGCGACCTGACCGTCCACCGCAACGAGCATGGCTGTCTTTGCTTCGCTTTGCAGACGCGCCACATCAGACTGGATTCCGCTTAATGAGAATCCGCGCATCTCCATCATTCTCACGTTACCGACAGCGACGCTTCTTCCCTCGACTTCGGCCTGGACTCCGTACCCAGGCTCTGCCTTGAACCCAGCCGCTTCCGCCAAACCCAACCCGCGAGTCGTTGCTTCCGCCCAAATCGCCTCACCGAGCGGATGTTCGCTCCCCTTTTCAACGGAGGCGGCAAGGCGGAGGAGTTCTTCGCTAGTAATTGGTAATTGGAGATTGGTAATTATGTCTGTCACTGCAGGCTGACCCTTCGTAATCGTGCCAGTTTTATCCAACACAACTACATTAACCTTGCCCGCGCGTTCCAGCGCTTCGCTGGTGCGGAAGAGGACTCCCATCTCCGCGCCTTTGCCCGTCCCCACCATGACGGCGGTCGGCGTGGCAAGTCCCATCGCACAGGGACAGGCAATCACCAGCACTGCCACCATGTTGATCAGGGCACGCGTGAAATTGTTAACATCCGCGTTGACGGGGAGCGCGGGGCCGAAGAAATACCAGCCCGCGAATGTCAGCGCGGCAATCCCAATCACCGCAGGGACAAACACTGCCGAGACCTGGTCCGCCAGTTTTTGGATGGGAGCCTTGCTTCCCTGCGCGTCTTCCACCAGTTTGATGATCTGCGCGAGGGCGGTCTCTTTGCCGACTTTGGTCGCTTCAAATTTGAGCAAGCCAAGTTTGTTAAGCGTCGCGCCGATAACCGCGTCGCCCTGCTTCTTTTCAACGGGGAGCGACTCGCCCGTCAGCATGGACTCGTCTACGGCGGAGCGGCCTTCAATGACGACCCCATCCACGGGAATGGTCTCGCCAGGGCGGACGAGAACGATGTCGCCGACGCGGACCTCGTCCACGGGCACTTCAGCCTCCAGTCCCGCGCGAACGACGCGCGCGATTTTGGCGCGCAGT
>JAYRVQ010000452.1:0-16411 GCA_041918465.1 Anaerolineales bacterium | reverse complement strand
GGAAATGGATAAAGAAGCAGGGACGCGCGTAACAGCGCGTCCCTTCAGGTGTGTGGCTGGCCTGTGTAGGCCGCAGATCAAATCATCACAGTTGGCTTAGGTATTTGTCGCGTTTTTGATTGAACTCATCCTCGGTAATAATTCCAGCTTCCAACAAGCTTTTGAGTTCTTTGAGCGCCTCGACCGGGGTTTTTGTCCCTGCGGCTGGAGTCTCCGCCGGGCGGGCGGTAGGACCAACGCGCAGAGTGACTATGACCTCGTTCAACATTTGGGTAAACAAGCGCATGGCGGGCTTGGAAGGGAAATTGATATCCAGAAAGGGGGCCCCGTTGATCATGAGCCTGCTGGTAAGCCCTTCGTTAAGTCCCACGCTCAGTATGCTAGATAGCGCAATACTGGTTGGCTTTTGCCACATATTGTGCGCGATCAAATGGGTGGTCGTGAGGATGCCCCCGTCCTTGGCATTGCCGCGCATGGTGTTGTCAATGAGGGCGAGCACAGACTCAGGCTTTGTGCCTTGAGCGAAGGCACCGATGGCGCTTGTGAGCCGGTCCATGGGAATATTGGGTTGGAAGAAGATATATTGGTCAAAAATTGTCGGCGCGTGTCGCCGGACAACCTCACGGATCATTTCCTCGTTTCCCGTGCTGGTGGCTTTGGCTGTCCCTGTAGCCGTCAGATCTCGTTTGCAGTATTTGCACAAGATCGCTTCATCTTGAATTTCTTCGGCGCAATATGGGCACTTCTTCATTGTTTATTCCTTTCCGTTTGGACGATGGTTTTTCATGTCTGCAACGCTTTGTCAACGCGCGCTATCAATATATAACTTTCTCTCTTTGTTTACAAGTGCGATTTGTCACATAATTTTCTCTGTGTACCCAGCGGCCTCCGTGGTGAGAATTGGGTCAGCCCAGTCTTTTTGCCGCCCTCAATAACGCGAGTTAAGAAATTCTTAAAGATTTGTGCTATACTTTTGCCATGCAAATGCAGAGAGAGTCTTGGTCAAATTGGGCGAGTCAACTCCATCGCCTGAAACTCGACGCTATCGCCGCCTGGTTGCTCGATGCGGGTGCTCCTGTCACCCTGCTCGGCGCCCAGGCGCTTTTTATTGCCCGTCCGTTTTTGGGGCCGCGCAGTGATGCGCTCGCGCGTTTGCTTGAAGAGGAAGACGAAGTGCGCGCTTTTGCCGCGTACCTGCGCGAGGAGGCCGTTTCATGAGTCCATTACTCGCGCTTGGGCTGGTGATCCTTGCCGCTGTTCTGCTTTTGGTGTTGACGTTTGTTAAACGGAGATCACCGTCCGCATTTCGTGAGATCGCGGCGTTGACGCGTCTGCGGCGGGCGGCGGGATTGGCTGTCGAAGACGGGACCCGCCTCCACGTCTCGCTTGGACGCGGGGGATTGGTCACCCCGCGCGGCGCGGCTTCGTTGTCTGCGCTGGCGCTTCTCCGACAGATCAGCGAACAGACATCCATCAGCGACCGCCCGCCCGTCGCCACATCCGGGGACTCGGTGCTGGCCGCGCTTTCACAGGATACGTTGCAGGCCGCTTATCAGTCCGCGGGTGTGGAGGAGTTGTTCGATCCCTCCAGCGGACGTCTGGGGGGGGTGACACCGTTCTCCTACGCGGCTGGAGCCATGGCGGTTGCCCGCCAGGAGCAGGTCTCCACGGATGTGCTGATGGGAGATTTCGGTGTGGAAGTAGCATTGCTGGCCGAGGCCTCTGAACGAGAGAATTCCACATTGATCGCTGCAACCGCGGACCCCTCCGCCCAATCCATTTTGTTTGCATCCGCAACCGAACCGCTGGTGGGCGAGGAACTTTTTGCTGCCCCCGCCTATATCGGCAATGACCCGGCACAGCGCGCCAGTTTGCAGGTGCAGGATATTTTGCGCTGGCTGATCATCCTTGCTTTGCTGGCGGCCGCAGGACTGAAAATGGTGGGTGTTGCGATATGAAGCGCCGCACTGTTGCCGCGGCCATCGCCATGTCGGCTGGCCTGATCATTTTGCTCGGCACGTTTTTACAGATCCCACTCCTCGCGGCAGTACGGCTTGAACTCATCAATTGGGCCGTGATCCTTGCGGGTGTTGCAGTGCTGGTCGGGATCGGAAATTTATTCAGCGTTCATTTTCAAAAGATTCGCCGCCGCGAAAAGGGAGCGGTCTATAGTGTGACCCTGCTTGTCGCGATGCTCGGCACTTTGTTCGTTTTGCTGGTTGGAAGGCTGTCCGGTCAATACGAGGCTTGGATGAAAATCGCCGTGGACACGGTCATTCTCCCTGTGGAAGCCTCGTTGATGGCCCTGCTGTCGGTCACGCTGGTATATGCCAGCGTTCGGCTCCTGCGCCGCCGCGCAGATTTCATGTCCATTGTATTTTTGGGGACTGCGGCGCTTACGCTTCTTGCCTCGGTCTCTCTCCCTGTGATTGGAGAGATTCCCATCCTGAGTGACTGGATTCGTCCCTGGCTGACGTATGGCCCCGCGGCTGGCGGCGCGCGCGGACTTTTGATTGGTGTGGCCCTCGGCGCGTTAACCACCGGACTGCGCGCCCTCTTCGCCATGGACCGTCCCTATGGGGGGAAATAATGGCTGATCTCATTTGTCCGCATTGCGGAATGCCCAATCCCTCCGAGCAGAATGTATGTTCATTCTGCCGTCAACCGTTGCATAATATCCCGGCGGAAGACAGATCCATCCGCCCAGGGGATATGCCGACGAAAAAGACCACCGCTGAGTTGGAACCCGTCCTGCCTCAGTGGTTGCGCGAAGCCCGCGAAAAAGCCCGCCGCGCCGAAGCGGAAAATGCCGCCGAGGAAGCACAAGCCGCGGCGGAACATCCCGCGCCGAAAGAGGAGGCTCCCGATCTGCTGGCCGGATTGGCATCTGCCTCGCGCGAAGACCAGGATGATGAAATCCCCGAATGGATGCGCGGCGCGGCACCCGTCTCTGCGCCTGCCAAACCCGAAAAACCGGAGCAGACCTTCCCGCGTCGGCAGGAGATCCATTGGGGTGATGAAACAGAAGATGAACTGGGCGGGATGGCAAAACTCCCGATCCCATCTGCGCCGGAAAGCGGGGACGCATTGCTCCCGTGGATGCAGGGCGCGGAAAAAGACTCCGCCGAGGAAAAGGATGAAGTTTCCAGCTGGTTTACTGGTCAGTCAACTACGCCGAAGGAGCAGACTCCCGTTTCCCCATTTTCAACCGGCTCTTTGGAACCCCCAGCCACTGGCGAGTTGACCAACTGGCTGGAAGAGGCGACCTCCGAAGCCGCCGCTCCTGCGGAGAAACCCGCGGCAGATCCCGACGAGTCTCTTAATGACTGGCTCTCGAATTTGCCGCGCGACGCGGGAACATCTGCACCTGCCGAGTCCAACCAAACGCCTGGCGAAGAGATAGACCTGCCGGATTGGATGAAGCCCGTTGCTGAAACGCCTGTCGCGCCGACAGAACATGTGGAGAGCGAACCCTCCCTGCCAGATTGGATGAAGCCTGCCGGGGAACCGTCCCCCGCGCCGCAGGAGAAAGAAGAAGTCCCTGCCCTCGATTGGGCGGCGGCCTTCCTCGAAGAGGAGCCGTCAGCCACACCAGAGGCTCAAATAACGGAAGCGACTCCAGAGGTCCCGCAAGCCCCGGTTTTTGTCACTGGCGAGGAGACTTTGGCAAGTGGTCAGGCGGATGATCTGTTCTCCATTGACATGCCGGATTGGCTTTCGAATATTGCCCCATCCGAACAGAAAACCGCCTCTGCCGAACCGCAGGAATCGATCGCTCCTGCTGACCTGCCATCCTGGGTGCAAGCCATGCGCCCAGTGGAAACTGTCCTGCCCGGCCTGTCGGTCACACCTCCGACTGTTGCGGGAGAAGTGGAAGAGAATGGGCCGCTTGCGGGTTTGCGCGGTGTCCTGTCTTTGACTGGCGGCCTGCTCCAACCCGGAAAACCCAAAATCCACGCCATCACCTTGCAGGTGAGCAACGAGCAACAGGCTGACGCGGGCCTGCTCGAGAAACTGCTGGCCGCGGAAACACAGGCCAAACCCATTCGTGGTGGCGGCTCGCTGGTTTCCCAGCGTGTTTTGCGCTGGGTAATTTCGGCTGTGATGATCCTGCTGGTTGCGTTTTTCCTGCTGGCCAATTCGCAAAGCGTGCCTTTGCCCGCCTCGCTTCCAGAGGAAAGTGCGATGATCCTGCCGGTGTTGGATTCCCTGCCCGAAGGCGCACCCGTTTTGATGGTCTTTGACTATGAACCCGCGCTGGCTGGTGAACTGGAGGCCGCCGCCGCTCCATTCGTGGACCGGGTGCTTGGTCTCCGTCACCCGCGCGTCACCATCCTTTCTACCTCTCCCACCGGCGCGGCGCTGGCGGAACGATTCTTGACGAACAGGCAAACGCGGCACAACTATTTGCCTGAGCAGAATTACATTAACCTTGGTTATCTCCCCGGCGGAACAACGGGCATTCTATCCTTTGCAGAAAATCCACGCGCGGCCATGCCCCTGCCTGGCTGGGATTCTCCCGCCGCACAGGGTGTGAATCGTTTCTCCGATTACGCGGCTGTCATTCTGCTCACTGATCAGTCTGAGACGGCGCGCGCCTGGGTGGAACAAACTACCGGCCATCGCGAGGGACATCCCCTGCTGGTGGTTTCCAGCGCGCAGGCCGCGCCGATGATCCAGCCGTATCTGCTCTCGGGACAGGTCAACGGGCTGGTGAGCGGATTACACGGCGGCGCGGCGTTCGAAGGCACCAGCAGTGGGCTGGACAGTCCTGTGCGCGGCTATTGGGACGCGTACAACTTTGCCACTTTGTTTGTCGTCCTGATGATTGTTCTTGGTGGTCTATGGAATCTATTTGCCGGCGCGCGTGCCCGCCGCCAGGGTTTGGATGAGGTTTGACATGACGCCCACCATCATTTATGGCATCATTGGTTTTCTGCTCACCATCATGGTGTTGAGTTACCTCATTGGCGATAACGCGCTGTTCCGTTTTGCCATTCATCTTTTCGTGGGCGTCTCCGCGGGATATGTTGCCGCCGTGGCGCTGTTTCAGGTCATCTGGCCATATCTGCTCAACCCGCTGGCGACCGCGCCGCTTTTGGAACGCGGCCTGCTCATCATCCCGCTTGTGTTGAGCGCTCTCCTACTCATGAAGATCTCGCCGCGTCTTGGCTGGCTGGGTGGCCCGGCGGTGGGTTATCTTGTCGGAGCGGGCGCGGCAGTGGCGATTGGCGGCGCGGTGCTGGGGACGATCTTCCCGCAGATCTTCGCGGCCGCCGAACCTTTTGACATAATTGGCCTGACTGCGCGCGGCATCAATCCACTTCAACCGCTTTTCAACGGAGTGGTGATGCTGGTGGGTACGGTCGGGACGCTGGCGTATTTCCATTTTGGGGCGCATCGCAAGGAGGATGGCTCTGTCAAACGCAACGGCATGATCGAGTTGATCGCCTGGGTTGGAAAGTTGTTTGTGGCGCTCACCCTTGGGGTGCTTTTCGCGGGCGTGTATGCCGCCGCTCTCTCCGCCCTGATCGAACGTATCCAGTCTCTGTTTGCAGTTTTGGGTTTCTAACACTTATGCCAACTTCCCTGGTTGAAGGCAATTCCCTCCTGGCTGTAGATGTCGGCGCGACCACAACGCGCGCCGTACTTTTTGACGTGGTTGAAGGCCTCTATCGTTTTGTGGCCGTTGGGCAGGCGCCCAGCACAGCCGAAGTGCCGCATAAAAATATCAGTCTTGGCGTGCGGGATGCCATTGAAAGCGTCCAAACCGTCACTGGGAGAAATTTTCTCGACGCGGAACGCAACCCGATCATCCCGACCCGCCCCGACGGTTCAGGCGTGGATTCGTTCGCGGTCACCCTTTCCGCCGGTCCTGCCATTCGCACAGCCATTGTCGGCTTGCTCGCAGACGTCTCGCTCGAATCCACCCGCCGCCTCGCGGAGACAACCTACAGTCGAATCGTGGATCGGCTTGGGCTGACAGATCATCGCCGCCCCGAAGAGCAGATTGACAGTCTCCTGCGCTCCCGCCCGGACCTGATCCTGCTGGCCGGTGGAACGGACGGGGGCGCCTCACGCTCTATCCAGAAAATGCTCGATACGGTTGGCCTGGCGTGTTACCTGATGCCTTCTGGGAAACATCCTGCAATGTTGTTTGCCGGTAATAGCAGTCTGACAGATGATGTAAAGAAATTGATGGATGAGTTGACATCCACTTTGCATTTCAGCCCGAACGTCCGCCCCTCGCTCGAAGTTGAGGATCTTGACCCGGCGATGAGTGAACTGGCCCAGATGTTCACGGCCATTCGCAAGGGACAAGTGGGGGGCGTGGAAGAGTTGGATGCCTGGTCGGGCGGGCATATTCTGCCTACATCCTATGCCGCCGGGCGCATGATCCGTTTCCTCGGTTCAGGCGCGTCCAGCGGTGTGTTGGGCGTGGATCTGGGCGCCTCAGCCGCTTCGGTTGCGATGGGGGTCAATGGCAGTCTCAACCTGCACACATATCCACAGTATGGACTGGGTGAAAACCTGGCGGGGCTTCTGCAAACAACCGATATCGAAGATGTTATGCGCTGGCTTTCGCTGGACATTCACCAGAACGCCGTGCGAGATTATCTGTATCAGAAATCCTTTTATCCTTCCACTCTGCCTGCCACGCTCGAGGACCGCGTCATTGCTCATGCAATTGCGCGCCAATCACTGTATCTGGCCGTGCGCGCCGCGCGCAGGGATTTCCCTGCCGGGATGCGCTCTCTCCGCTCAGACCTGTTGCCACCTTTTGAACTGATCCTAGCCAGCGGAGCCGCTCTTACCGATGGGCCTACGCCCGGTCAAAACCTGCTCCTGTTGCTGGATGCCATCCAGCCTGTGGGTGTGACTCAGATCATGCTGGACCGCAACAGCCTGCTTCCCTTGCTGGGCGTGGCCGCTGAATTGAATAATCTCCTGCCGGTGCAGGTGATCGAATCTGGCGCATTCCACAATCTCGGTTGGACGGTATCCGTTCTGAGTAACGCCTCCTACGGCACACCTGTCCTTCAGGCGCGTCTTCAATACGCGGACAAGAAGGAAGCGCGCGCTGAAATCAAACAAGGCTCAATCGAAGTTCTGCCGCTGGCCATCGGACAGACAGCGCGCCTTTCCCTGCAACCCCTGCACCGCGCCGATGTTGGATTTGGCCCCGGGCGCGCACAGACCATGATGGTCAATGGCGGCGCGCTGGGTGTTGTGATCGACGCACGCGGTCGTCCGCTTCAGTTACCGTCCGACGCGGTGCGCCGCCGCGAACTATTCAAAAAATGGCTCTGGACGTTGGGAGGTTAGGCCGCCATGCTTGCACCAGTCACACACATCCTTGGCCTCACCACCATCCTGCGCGAACGCCTCCTGCCTGTGCCGGGCGTGGTTAATGTGCGTCTCAACCAGCGCGTCTCTGCAAGTGACGTGGTGGCCGAAGCCCGCTGGGCGCGCGAACACGTTCTTTTGGATGTGGCGCGCAAACTGGGCGTTCCCACCAGCGCGGCGGACCGTCTGATCCGTTGCAAGGAAGGCGACGAACTTTCTGTGAATACCCTCGTCGCCACCGGAAGTGGAATGTTCCCGAGGGAAGTCCGCACCCCGCGCGATGGACGCGTAGTTGTGGTGGGTGGTGGACGCGTTCTGCTCGAAGTTGGCGAAGTGAATATCGAACTGCGCGCTGGCCTGCCAGGGATGATCATGCAGGTTATCCCGGACCGAGGCGTCACCATTCAAACCGCAGGTGCTCTTATCCAGGGGATGTGGGGCAACGGGCGCATCGACACCGGTCAGATGGTCAACCTGATGGAAAAACCTGATTCAGTGCTCGAAGCCGGGCGGTTGGATGCGACCATGCGCGGCATGGTCATTTTGGGTGGCATCGTCCGCGATGCGGATACCCTGCGCGCGGCCGCCGAATTGCCCATGCGCGGATTGATCCTTTCGAGTTTGAGTCCGTCCCTCATCGCAATGGCCCTGCAAATGCGTTATCCCATTTTAGTGATGGACGGTTTCGGCAACCTACCGATGAATTCTGCCGCCTACCGTCTCCTGACTACCAACGCCAAGCGCGATGCCACCGTCAACGCCGAAATGCCGGACCGCTATAGCGGCGCGCGACCCGAAGTCATCATCCCCCTGCCTGTTACTGTGGAGCCTGCCCAACCCAATGATGTGGAAACCTTTGCATCTGGCCAACAGGTGCGACTGCGCGCTGCACCAAATTACGGGATGATCGCCTCGCTCGTCCGACTGCATCCCGGGCTGATGACCCTGCCCAGTGGTTTGCGCGCGCCCGCCGCGGATGTCCGTACCGAGAGCGGCGAAGAGATTCTTGTCCCTCTGGCAAATTTGGAAGTTGTGGGATAATTGTGCTATCATTCAGATAATCTGAATGGATGAAACGAGGAGAGTGATCCATGTACGAAGGCGATGATCTGAATACACTCGATGAAACCACGCCCCCGGAAGAATCGGGCAATAAAACATTCCTGCTTGTGGCCGCCATTCTGGGCGGGATCGTGCTCCTGTCCATTGCCTGTCTGGCTGTTTACGGTTTGTATTTCCTGCCCAAACAGACAGCCAACCGCGAAGCCCAGCAAGCCACGCTGGTGGCCCAGAACCTGAAGGTGAACCAGGGACTGACCGAGAAGGCCATGTCGCAGACTCCTCCGGCCAGCCCGACTTCGCTTCCGACCAATACCCCCGTTTTTGAACAGGCCTCTCCCACGGTCGCCCCAGTGGATCCTCAAACTGCCACTGTTGCCGCGGCATTGACCCAGGCCGCGCAAGCCCAACTGACGGTGACCGCGTTACCGACTTCCACGCTCCTGCCAAATACCGGCTTCATTGACGATGTTGGCGTGCCCGGACTGGTGGTGATGTCGATCGCTTTGGTGGTTGTCATCCTTCTGGCCCGACGATTACGTGTGGCCCCGGCCAAATAGTAACCATCTTATTTTATGTTACCCAAAATGACGCGCAGAAGAGCGCGTCATTTTTTTACAACAAAATGATCGCGGATAATTTCGTGTTCATTTTGAGTATGGCAAGAGCCACGAGATATTTTTTTCTCAGGATTATAATAAGTAAACAATGGATTCTTTCTTTTTTGGAGGAAGCAATGAATAAACGACAAATCAATGCCGACCGCAGGCGCAAAGGCTCAGGACCAGTAGGTCGCGCGGACGAACCTCGTCGCGACACTGGCGGCTCTTCAGGCGGATTCCAGCCCAGCGGCGGAATGCCGGGCTCATCCTATTCAGGTGGCGGTGGCGGATTTTCCACTCGTGGCAAACAAATGGGCGGGTGCGGGACCGTCATCGTCGTTATTTTGCTGATCGCCTATTTCATGCTCAGCAACGGCAGCGGACTCGATCTCGGCGGTCTCACAGACACAGGCGGCGTTCCGCAGGATAATTCAGGCTTTGAGAATGTGCAACCCGAATTGCCGCAATCCAATTTCACACCGCCCGCGCCGTCCACATCTGGAGGACAGACCTGGACGATCATGCTCTATCAGGATGCCGATGACCAGGTTCTGGAGCGCGATATTTATCTCGACCTGAACGAGGCCGAACGCGTCGGCTCCAGCGCGAACGTTAACATTGTCGCGCAGGTGGATAGATTCCGTTCTGGTTTCGATGGCGACGGCAACTGGACCTCGGCGCGTCGCTATTATGTGACGCAGGACAGCGACCTCAATATTGTCCACTCGCAAGTGGCGCAGGAACTTGGCGAAGTGGACATGTCGCAGGGACAGACACTCGTGGAATTTGTGCAGTGGGCCGCGCAGAATTTTCCCGCCGATAAATACGTGCTCATCCTCTCGGACCACGGCATGGGCTGGCCGGGCGGATGGAGCGATCCCGCCCCGGGCAACTCTGGCGACAGTAGCACGCCTCTCTCGGCGCGGCTCGGGAACAATATCTTCCTCTCGGAACTGGATCAGGCCCTCGGTCAGGCGCGAAGCGCCGCGGGGATCAATCGCTTCGAGATCATCGGCATGGATGCCTGTCTCATGTCGCAAATCGAAGTCATGGCCGCGCTCCAGCCACATGCCAATTACGCGGTCGCGTCCGAGGAAGTCGAACCCTCCATCGGTTGGGCGTATGCCAGTTTCCTCGGCGACCTTGTTCAGAATCCCGACATGAACGGCGCACAACTCAGCAAGGCCATCGTGGATGGTTACATTGTGGATGACCAGCGCATCCTCGACCCTGCGGCGCGTGCGGAGTTTATGCGCGGTGGTTCGCCTCTGGGAAGTTTCTTTGGCGGCGGGAACCTCGCCTCTGCTGATCAACTGGCCGCGCAGATCGGACGCGACGTGACGCTCACCGCCATCGATCTCAACGCCTTCACGAGTCTGATGACCAGTTACAACGATTTTGCCTATCAACTGCGAAACGAAGACCAGCAGTTGGTGGCGCAGGCGCGCAACTACTCGCAGTCCTACACCAGCATCTTTGGGCGCGAAGTGCCGCCCTCGTACATTGACCTCGGTCACTTTGTTCTTTTGCTTCAGAATAACACGAACAACTCGCGCACCAAACAGGCCGCGGACGCGGTGGTTGCCGCGTTGCAGAGAACGATCATCGCCGAGAAACATGGGAGCGGACGAAAAGGCTCGACGGGACTCGCAGTTTACTTCCCGAACTCGACTCTCTACCGCTCGCCAATTACCGGACCTCAGTCTTATACCGGCATCGCGAGCCGCTTCGCGTCTGGATCGTTGTGGGATGACTTCCTCGCCTATCACTATCTCGACCACGACTTCAGCCAGTCTGACGCGACACCATACGTTCCGCCAAGTGGATACAGCACGCGCGCCCCGGGACAGGGAAATATTACCGTCTCGAACATCCTCGCTTCAACCGATTCGGTCACCACCGACCAGTCTGTGAATCTGAGCGTGGACATTAGTGGCACGAACATTGGCTACATCTATCTCTTTGTCGGCTATTTCGACGCGAATGCCAACTCGCTCAACGTTACGGATATCGATTATCTCGAAAGCCCCGATACGCGCGAGATCGGCGGAGTCTACTATCCCGTCTGGGACGAGAACGGCTTCACGCTCAACTTCACGTGGGAACCGATCGTCTTCGGCATCAGTGACGGGACGCAAAACGCGGTCGCGCTCTTCAAGCCCGATCAATACAGCGCGGATGCGGCCAGCGCGTCCTACACCGTCGAGGGACTCTACACCTTTGCCCAGACGGGACAGTCGCAGTACGCGCAGTTGCGCTTCCAGGATGGCAAACTGGTCGCGGTCTATGGCTTCAACGGCGAAGGTGATACTGGCGCGCCGCGCGAGATCACGCCAACACAAGGCGACACGTTCACCATCTACGAAAAATGGATGGATGTGGACTCCAACGGACAGGTGACTGGCATCGTGAAGGAAAACGGTCGCACGCTGACCTTCGGGTTGCAACCGTTCGAGTGGGTGGAACTCTACGCTGCCGCGGGCGACTACGTGGTCGGCTTCATCATCGAAGATTTGGACGGGAACCAGTACCCGATCTACACCAAGATCACAGTTCAGTAGAAACAAAAAGACCCGCGAGGCAGAAAATCGTCTCACGGGTCTTTTTCATTAAATCGCATCATTACGAAGGCGATATACTTCCGCCTGAAGCAATCTCCTCGCTATTCTTCTTTGGCGGTTTGATCAATCCCGAGCGCTCGCCCAGCAGAATGATGAAACCTGAGAGCAGGCCAATCCCCACGAAAATATAAAAGATGGTGAAGATCTTTCCCGCGTCGGTCTTTGGATAGAAATCGCCATAGCCGACGGTCGTGAGGGTGGTGACTGTGAAGTAAAGCGAATCAAGAGCGCGCCAGCCTTCGACTTTGGCATAGAACCATGTCCCCAGCAGAAGGATGCCAATCACCCAATAGAAGAGCGCGCGAAACTCCTTGTCTTTCAGTCCATGCCAGAGACTGCGGAAGAAACGATAGATCAGGATGAAAAATGCGGGCATTTATTTCTCCTTTCTCTGCCTCATGGCTTCAAACATCAGCACGGACCCCGCTACCGCCGCGTTCAGCGACTCCGTCTTTCCCGCCATCGGGATTTTGATTCTGCGCGTCGCCAACTTGCGCGCCTGTTCACTCGCGCCCTCCGCCTCACCTCCAACGATCAATGTCAAAGGCTGATGCAGATCTGTCTCCCAGCACGACTCCCCATCCATATCTGCCAGCATGACTCGCTGATTCGCCGATTCGCTGATTCGCTCAATCTCCTCCCATCCCATCGAAAGGATCGGCAGGCGGAAGTGTGCGCCCATCCCTGCACGCACAACCTTTGGTGCGAACGGATCGGTCGTCTCAGGCGGAATCAGAACCGCCTCCACGCCCGCCGCGTCCGCGGAACGGATCAGTGTCCCGAGGTTGCCTGGGTCGCGGATTTGGTCGGGGATGAGGAGAAAAGTCGGGGATTTGGGAATTGGTAAATTGGTAAATTGGAGAATGGCGAGGATGCCTTGTGATATTTCGGTATCGCTCAGGGATTTCATCAGACTGGGCGAGACCTGCTCCACTTCGATACTTTTTTCTTGCAACTTTTCAATTAATTTTTTTCCGCGCTCGCTCAGCGTCTCATCATACAAAACAAACCGAAATTCCCAATTACTATTTACTGCTTCTTCTACCAGTCGCACGCCCTCGGCCACGAACGCGCCCGCCTCGCGGCGTTCCTTCGCGCGTCCCAGCAAGGAGCGGACGAGTTTGAGTTTGGGATTTTGTGCGGAAGTAATCATGGTTAATGGAGCATGGATGATGGACAATAAAATCCATTAACCATTTTCCATCCTCCAAACATCGAGAAATGCTTTTACAGTCGCGTCGTCAAACAACACCAGTCGAGCAATTTTCAATTGGGAAGTTTGTTTTTCAAAATATTCTTTGATGGACTTGAACATGATTCCCGCTGCGCGCTCTTTTGGAAAACCGAAGATGCCTGTGGAAATCGCGGGGAACGCGATGGACTCGCACTTCAGCTCATCTGCCACGCGCAGGGAACCTGTCACCGCGTCCGATAATTTTTTGTCCTCGTCACCATCGCCCCAGACTGGGCCGACAGCGTGGATAACGTATCTCGCAGACAGTGACCCGCCCGAAGTCCACGCGGGATGCGAGTGGGGGACGAGTCCATGCTGTTGAATCCACGCGTCGCTCTCGTCCTGGATCACGTTCCCGCCGCGTCGGACGATTGACCACGCCACGCCGCCTCCGTGTTGCAGATGTTCGTTGGCCGCGTTGACGATGGAATCTGTCTCTTCAAGCGTGATATCGCCTTGTGCGATCTGGATGGCTTGTCCTGTTGGTAAATTTTTCTCGGCGAGAACTTTGCTCATGTGTCCATTCTACAACAAAAACGCCCGCTGGGCTTGAACCCAACGGGCGTTGACTCGCTGATTCGCTGAATCTTTGATTCACTTACTTCGCTTGCGCCACGACTGCGGCAAATGCCTGCGGGTCGCGGACGGCGATATCGGCCAGCATCTTGCGGTTGAGGCTGATGTTCGCCTTCTTGAGGGCAGACATCAATCGGCTGTACGTGGTGCCGTTAAGACGGGCCGCGGCGTTGATGCGGGCGATCCACAATTTGCGCAGGTCGCGCTTGCGGACGCGGCGGTCACGGAACGAATACCACATGCTTTTCAGCATGGCTTCGTTTGCGCGTCGGAACAGCAGATGCTTCGAGCCGCGCTGTCCCTTGGTGTACTTCAATGTTTTCTTGTGACGGCGATACCCATACGGGCCGCTTTTTACACGTGCCATTTTCAAAACCTCCTGCAACCCTCGGGCGTCGGTTGGCTGCGCAAGCGCGCTTTAGCGTCCAAACCAGTTGCGTACACCCGAAAGCCGCAAATAAAACGGATATGATTCAGGCGGGCGACAGAAGTTGCCCCTACTTTTTCTTCTTCATGTGGGGCGCGAGACGGTTGATGCGCTTGACATAACCGCTGCCTTCCACGGTGATCATCTCGCTCAACACTGCCTTGGTGCGGTCAGATGTGCGTCGGCGCAGATGGCTCTTGCCGCCTTTTGTCCGCACCAGTTTACCGGCCCCGGTCAGGCGGAACCGTTTTGAGGTTGCCTTGTGGGTCTTCAACTTCATCTTGCCAGCTTTTGCTTTGCGGGGCATGACAGTTTCTCCTTTCAAACAAAATAAACCGCGGGATTTGACATTCTCCCGCGGAATTCAACATCGTTGGGACTTGCTCGAACTTACGCTTCAGCCGGGACTTCAGCCTGCTCTGCCGCCTTATCCTTTTTCTTGGCAGACGACTTACCCGGAGCCAGCACCACCGACATGGTGCGCCCCTCCATCATTGGGGCCTGCTCGATGACACCTACATCGGAGAGCGATTGTGCAACCTCTTTCAGGTCCTCGAGCGCGATCTCGGGATAATCCATTTCGCGGCCACGGAACCTCACTGTCACACGGACCTTGTGTCCCAGCGACAGCCAGCGGCGGGCATCATCCACGAGGTAACCGCGGTGTCCGCTACTTGTCTTCGGGCGCAGGCGGATTTCCTTCGTCTCGATCTTGGTCTGGGCCCTGCGTGCTTCGCGTTCCTTCTTAGCGCGCTCGTAAATGAATTTGCCAAAATCCATCACGCGGCAGACGGGGGGCGTCGCATTTGGCGAGACTTCCACCAGATCCATTTCCGCGTCGTGGGCGATCTGCAAGGCCTGCTTGATCGACACCACTCCGACATTGCCGCCGTCTGGCCCGATCAATCGTACCTCAGGCACACGGATGCCCTCATTCACTCGAAATTCGTTAGCGCTGATAAGATTCTCCTCGATTCAAATAACGGACAACCAGCCAGCGGCTGGTTTTGAGCGGGCGAATGATACCACGAAGGCGCGGGAATCGTCAACAAAAGAGGGTAAATCAGGAAAAGTCGCCCATGATTTACCCTCCCATGCTGGTTTACAGTTCCTTCGCCCGCCGCGAGATCCGATCCTTCGCACGGACAATGAATTCGGCCAACGCGATGTTGTTCTGCTGGCTTCCGTCGCGAACGCGGAGGGAGACCTGTCCCGCGTTCATCTCGTTCTCGCCGACCACGAGCATGTAAGGGACTTTCATCAACTGTGCCTGGCGGATCTTGGCATTCATGCGTTGCGCGCTTACGTCTGCGCTGGCGCGGATGCCCTGGTCGCGCAATTGCTGGATGATGCCCTGCGCGTACTCGTTCTGCCCGTCCGTGATGGGGATGACGCGTGCTTGTTCGGGCGAGAGCCAAACGGGGAAGTTGCCGCCGTAATGCTCGATCAGGAATCCGACCATGCGCTCGTGCGTGGACAGCGGTGCGCGGTGGATGCACAAGGGAATCTCCTCGTTGCCCTCGCGGTTCGTGAACTTCAGGTCGAAGCGTTCGGGGACGGCGAAATCCACCTGGTTCGTCATCAGCGAAAATTCTTTACCGATGGCCGACCAGACTTGCACGTCGATCTTGGGACCGTAGAAGGCGGCTTCGTCTTCGGCCTCCACGTAGGGCACGCCGCCGTTGTCCATGGCGCGGCGCACCATCTCTTCCGTCTTAAGCCACAAGCGTTCATTGTCCACGTACTTCTTGCCTAGTCCTGCCTTACTGTGCAGGGACAGGCGCATGACGAACTTCTCGATGCCGAACAGATCGAAGTACTTGCGATACAGTCCCACCACGCCCATGAACTCCTGCTCGAATTGTTCCTCCGAGACGTAGATGTGCGCGTCGTTCATCTGCATCGAGCGGACACGCATCAGCCCGAAGAGTTCGCCTGATTTCTCGTAGCGGTAGCACGTCCCATATTCGGCGAGACGCACGGGCAGGTCGCGATAGGAGCGTTGCTTCGAGCCGAAGATCTTGTGGTGCATCGGACAGTTCATCGGCTTGACGTAGTACTTCACTCCCTCGAGTTCCATCGGCGCGTACATTGACTCGGCGTAGTAGGGCAGGTGACCGGAGCGCAGGAATAGGTCTTCTTTCGTCAGGATCGGCGTGCGGACTCGGCTATAACCGGCCTTCTCTTCCATTTCCTTGGCAAGTTTTTCTAACTCTTCGATCATCACGCCGCCGTTCGGCAACCACAAGGGCAGGCCTGGACCAACTTCTTCATCGAACGTGAAGATTTCCAGTTCCTTGCCCAACTTACGATGGTCGCGCTTCTTCGCTTCTTCTAGCAGATGCAGATGATCCTTGAGTTGTTGCGCGTTTTCCCAGGCCGTGCCGTAGATGCGTTGCAACTGCTTGTTCTTCTCGTCGCCGCGCCAATACGCGCCCGCCACGTTCATCAACTTGAACGCGTCCTGTTTAATTTCCTTCGTGCTTTGGACGTGCGGACCGCGGCACAGGTCCGTGAAGGAATCGTGCTGGTAGATGGAAATCTC
>JAYRVQ010000451.1:0-3170 GCA_041918465.1 Anaerolineales bacterium | reverse complement strand
GGGGCCTCCTCTCATGCAAAATTATCGCGACATCACCAAGTTGATGACACGGCAGGAAGTGGTCTCGGAGCAGGCGGGCTGGATCTTCCGCGTGACGCCATATCTGAACCTTGGCTGTATGTTCCTGGCAGCGATGATCATCCCCTCGCTGACGACGGCCTCGCCGCTGGAAGCCGCAGGCGACTTGATCCTGATCGTTTACCTGTTTGCCCTGCCGAGATTTTTCTTCGCCGTCGCGGGACTCGAATCAGGCTCGACGTTGGGCGGGATCGGCGCACGACGCGAGTTACTCGTCTCCGCGTTGGTGGAGCCGATCCTGTTGCTGGTCATCTTCGTGATGGCGCTCCTCGCTGGGACAACCAACCTGGGCAGAATCAGCACCGAGGTCGCGACGGGCGCGTTCCCCTATTCGCTGGCCTATCTGCTCGGAATGGCCGCCTTCGCCTTCGCCGCATACATCGAGATGGGAAAACTTCCCTTCGACCTGGGCGAAGCCGAACAGGAAGTGCAGGAGGGACCTCTCGCCGAATATTCGGGACGCTCGCTCGCGATTTTAAAATGGTCCATCTACCTGAAACAGTTGGTGTTGGTGGCGCTGTTCCTGGCGCTCTTCATCCCCTTCGGTGCGATGTCCCAACTCTCGTTGATCGGTTTTGTGATCGCGCTGGTGGTCTTCCCGCTCAAGTCCGTGCTTTGGTACTTTGTGGCCGCCGTGCTGGAAAATGCGATGGCGCGCAACCGCTTCATGAGCGCGCCCGCCGTCGTATGGATGGCGCTCGGCTTCGCCTTGCTTTCATTCGTCTTCTACCTCGCGAACGTGTAGGTGAAGGAGGCTTTGCATGACTGAATTTATTCTCGCCAGCATCCTGCTTCCCTTCGCGGGCGGGCTGTTGACTTTGATCCTGCCGCGCAATTGGATCAAGGCCTTCAGCGTGCTGGTTTCTCTGCTGGCTGCGTTGGCAGGCATTTTCGTGCTGGTTGTATTTACTGCCGCAGGGAAAGTCACGATCAACGTGGACTTGCTCACCATCGGTCAGTGGCTCATCTACGGCGCGACGCTCGACAAACTGTCCGTGCTGATCGGCACGGCGCTTGGCGTGGTTGGCTTCCTGATCGTGGTTTACGCCACGGGCTACCTGACCATGCAAAACCGCGAGCACGCCGAGAAACGCGTCGAACGCCGCTTCTACTTCTTCCTGCTCCTGTTCATCGGTTCGATGGCGGGACTGGTGTTCTCGTCCACGCTGTTGGGACTGCTGGTCTTCTTCGAGTTGACGGGCGTCTGCTCGTGGGGTCTCATCGGATACTACGACAACGAGAAGGCGCGCAAGGCCGCGCTGAAAGCGATCATCACCACGCAGATCGCCTCGCTCGGACTGTACGCCGCCACCGCCTTCTTCTTCGCGTTGACAGACGGCACGCGTCTCACCGACATGGCCGCGTTGACCGACAACGCCAAGACCTTCATCTTCGTCGGCGTGTTGATCGCAGGCTACGGCAAGTCGGCGCAACTCCCGTTCCATTTCTGGCTTCCTGACGCGATGGTCGCACCGACGCCCATCAGCGCGTATTTGCACGCGGCCTCGATGGTCAAGGTTGGCGTCTACATCTTCGCCCGCTGTATCATCTCGGCAGGGAACGTTCCGCAACTGATCGGTATCGTCGGTGCGGTGCTGGCGATCATCACGATGATCTACGGCTTCGCCATGTACTTTCCACAAAAAGATATGAAGAAACTGCTGGCCTATTCCACCATTACGCAGTTGTCTTATATCTTCTTTGCGCTTTCGGTTTCCATTCTCGGCTCGCCGCTGGCCTTCAACGGCGCGGTCATGCACACCTTCAACCACGCTTTCGCCAAGAGCCTGTTCTTCCTTGTGGCGGGCGCGCTGGCCTTCACCACAGGGACGCGCATGTTGCCGTCCCTGCGCGGTGTGATGAAGAAACTACCGCTCATCGGCGTCTGCTTCACCGTCGCCGCGCTGGCCGTGACGGGCGTCCCGCCGTTCAACGCTTTCTTCAGCAAATTCAGCATTTTCGCGGGCGGGTTCCAAGCCGCGCAGACCAGTCCGTGGCTGTACGCGTTGGTCATCATCGCCATCCTCGAATCGGTTGGCAGTTTCGCCTGGATCTTCTGGGTCTTCAGCAACGCGGTACCCGACCAGCCGTCCGAGGAAGTGACCGCCGCGACGCCGCTCCATCCCGCGATGGCGTTTGTACTCGTCACGCTCGCGGTGCTGACTCTCGTCTCGGGCATTTTCGCCATCCAATGGATGGGATGATTCGGAGCAGACCATGGAAAATACGAATCTAATCAACAGTCTGAGCGGTCTTCTAATCATCACGTCATTGCTGGTGATCGAGACGAAGACCCTGCGCCAGTCCGCCATCCAATACGGAATCCAATCCTTCGTGCTGGTGCTGATCTTTATCGTGCTGGCCGCCACGATGGAAGGTGCCGAGTCGCTTTACCTTTGGGCGGCGAGCGCTTTCATGACCAAAGCCCTGCTCGTGCCATACATCCTTGCCAGGGCAGAAAAAAGCATGGAAGGGCAACCCGCCTCCGTTGTCAAGCCGTGGCCGTCCATCATCCTGGCAGGAATCTCCCTCGTTGTCGCGTTCGTCGTCATCAACCAACTGCAACTGCGAATCGCCGCGGAGTTCAAGCCCGCGCTGGCAGTGTCCATCGCGCATTTCTTCTTCGGTCAACTTTGCATCCTGACCCAGAAGAACATGCTCAAGCAGGTGCTGGGCTTCTGCCTGATGGAGAACGGCTCACATCTGACCCTGGCCTTGCTAGCCTACAACGCGCCCGAACTCGTGGAAGTGGGCATCGCCACCGACGCGGTCTTCGGCGTGATCATCATGGTCATTCTGCTGGTGCAGATCAACAAGAGCCTGCACACCCTTGATGTGACCGAGTTGAAGTCACTGAAAGGATAGAACATGTACACATCTGCATTGATCTGGCTTTTGCTGACGCCTCTCATCCTTTCGCTGTTGGCCTTTGCGGCTCGATGGCTGGGACGCGCGGGGACGCGCCTCGCGGAGATTCTCCATCTCGTCAGCGTGACCGCCGTGCTGGTGCTGACGATCATTGTTGTGCAGGGCGTTCTCGCGCAGGGACTGGTGGTTGCCGCGAACGACTGGTTTCACGTCGACGCGCTGGC
>JAYRVQ010000450.1:0-2371 GCA_041918465.1 Anaerolineales bacterium | reverse complement strand
TAATCCATCGCTTTCTGGATCTTTACGCTCAACGTCGTGCGCGGGTCATTGTCGTACCATAAGAGTCCGGTGTGCATGGGCAATGCCTTTCGTTAGTGTTGTAGAGGCGACCCGTCAGAGTTGGTAAAACGGGAAACCCAAAACGGGAGGGTCGCACTTGCTCAGTCTATCGAGGGGAGCCAGAATTTGAGCAGTTGGTTCCCTTCGCGCATGGCAAATTCCAGGGCGGGGGAGAGGTGGCCGAGCGGGGAACTGCCGGTGAGGGTTCTCGCCGTTTCTTCATCCTCGATGAAACCAAACAGGCGGGTGCGGAAGAAATCCAGCCATTCGGTCATGGCTTCAGCGTGTTTAGCGTTCAAAGCGGCGAAGGTCCACACGCGGCGGCTGGGTCCACGCAGGAGCAGCCAGCGCAGGTTTTGGCGGGTTTCTTCGCCGAGTTTGGTCACGTCGCCCAATTCGTCAATGAACAACAGGATGGATTGTCCCTCTCCCTTGTTGTTATGCGCCCAGGTGACGAGGGATTGGATCAGTTCGACGGTGTTCTCCTCGTTCGAGCGATAGATTCCCGCGTTGTTTTCCTTTCCATCCAGCTTTTTCCACTCCTCCGGCTTGGATGTAACGACTCCATATTGAACGAGATCGGGCGGATGTAGCGCTTCGACGGCATGGGCGATGGTCTGGAGCAGGCGGGTCTTGCCGCTGAATCCGTCGCCCGCGATCAAAATCGGACCGGGAACCGGGTCGTACAAATTGAGCAGGACCGGCAGTCCGTCATTTGCCATGCCGAGGAAGAGCGCCTCGCGCGGAAGGGGAGAAATCCCGGCGAGGAGACTGCCCAGGTTTGGCAGAACCGGCGCGGGCGGAGTCGGAGGCGAAGCCTTTCTCCCCTTTTCCTCTTCTATGATTTCACTCAATGCGTTCAGCATGAGGTCGAGTTGATCAGTGTCATTCATATTAGAACTTTTGTTCTAATAATAAGCGATGGAGTTCGGTCTGTCAAGGGGGCATTTTGCGGGCTTCATATTAAATTTGTTGCGCGTAAATTTGCTTGACGCTCGGAGTTGTTTTGGTATAATCTGTCCGCTTATGAACTTGCCGACGTAGCTCAATCGGCAGAGCACCCGCCTTGTAAGCGGGCGGTTACGAGTTCGATTCTCGTCGTCGGCTCTGAAATGCCGAAAGGGAGAGGTCGGCGATGAAAAACAAAATAATGACGCGGGCAGTTACCCAAGTGGCCAAAGGGGACTGACTGTAAATCAGTTGTCAGAAGACTTCGGAGGTTCGAATCCTTCACTGCCCACAGCGCCGCAAGCGTCGGCGCTCCCCACTTGGGGAAAACAGCACGTCATGCCCTCATAGCTCAGCTGGCAGAGCACACCCTTGGTAAGGGTGAGGTCACGGGTTCAAATCTCGTTGAGGGCTCAGTTGCTGGAACAGCATTCTTCATATTCGACAAGGAGAGCGAAACATGGCGAAAGGAAAGTTCGACAGGAGCAAGCCGCATCTGAACGTGGGGACGATGGGGCACATTGATCACGGCAAGACCACGCTGACGGCGGCGATCACCAAGGTGGCTGGTTTTTCCGGGATGGCGGATTTCAAAGCCTACGACCAGATTGACAACGCGCCGGAGGAAAAGGCGCGCGGCATCACGATCAACATCGCGCACGTGGAGTACCAGACCGACAAGCGTCACTACGCCCACGTGGACATGCCGGGACACCGCGACTACATCAAGAACATGATCACGGGCGCGGCGCAGGTGGACGGGGCGATCCTGGTGGTGGCGGCGCCGGATGGCCCGATGCCGCAGACGCGCGAACACGTACTTTTGGCGCGCCAGGTGGAAGTGCCGAGCATCGTGGTGTTTCTGAACAAAGTGGACATGATGGACGACCCGGAACTGCTGGAGTTGGTGGAGTTGGAACTGCGCGAGTTATTGAACAGCTACGGCTTCCCCGGCGACACGACGCCGATCGTGCGCGGCAGCGCCAAGCAGGCGCTGGACAGCGCGTCACAGGACGCGAACGCGCCGGAATACGCCTGCATCAAGGAGTTGCTGCGGGTGGTGGACGAGTACATCCCGGAGCCGAAGCGCGACAAGGACAAGCCGTTCATGATGGCAGTGGAAGACGTGTTCTCGATCAAGGGACGCGGGACGGTCGTGACCGGGCGTGTGGATCGCGGGATTGCCAAGAAGGGCGACGCGATCGAGATCGTGGGCTTGCGCGATACCAAGAGCAGTGTCATCACCGGCACAGAAATGTTCCATAAGGAACTGGACGAAGTGGTGGCGGGCGACAACGCGGGCATCCTGTTGCGCGGCATCGAGCGCACGGACGTGGAGCGCGGGCAGGTGCTGGTGAAGCCG
>JAYRVQ010000449.1:0-1528 GCA_041918465.1 Anaerolineales bacterium | reverse complement strand
GGGACGTGGAGTTCGTATCGCCGTGATTATCAGGAATGGTTCGTGGCGAAATGCTTTGACGCCATGAATCAATTTAAACACGAAGGGCACAAAGGAAATTCTGAAGGCGCTGTGGTAAATCTCCCCGAAATTCACGCAACCAACGAATCCGCATCTCATCGCAACGTTGGCCTTGTTATCGAGACGCGTCCCGACGAGATCACACCCGACGAGTTGCGCTGGCTCCGTCACCTCGGCGTGACGAAGGTACAGTTGGGCGCGCAGAGCCTCGATGACCATATTCTGGAGATCAACAAACGCGGACACGATGTCGCGACCACGCATCGCGCCGTCTCGCTCCTGCGCGCGGCGGGATTCAAAGTCGTCCTGCATTGGATGCCCAACCTGCTGGGTGCGACTCCCGAAAGCGACCGCGCCGACTTCGCAAAACTGTGGACGGGTCTCTGCCCCGACGAGATCAAAATTTATCCCAATCAACTGCTCGCTAATGCAGAATTGTACGAATACTGGCAACGCGGCGAATTTCATCCGTACACCACGCCCGAATTGATCGATCTGATCGTGGACATCAAGCCCACCATCCCGCGCTATTGTCGCGTCAACCGCGTCATCCGCGATATCCCGTCCACGCACGTGGTGGAGGGGAATCGGCGCACGTCCCTGCGGCAGGATATCCACATCGAGATGAAGAAACGCGGCATGCATTGCGAATGTCTGCGATGCCGCGAGGTGCGCGGAAAAACTGTCCACACTGAAGCATTGAAATTGGATGACCTGATCTATCAGACGGATTCCGCCGAGGAGCATTTCATTTCATTTGTGACGCCCGATGATAAAATCGCTGGCTTCGTTCGGCTTTCTCTTCCGAACGGGAATTCTCCGGCGACGGGACTGTCCGATCTCGAAGGCGCGGCGCTGATCCGCGAAGTCCATGTTTACGGACAGTCCTTGCCAATGGGTGCGGATCGCGCGGGCGCCGCGCAACATGTCGGGTTGGGGAGCAGGCTTCTCGTTGAGGCAGAAGCGATGGCAAGTTCACGCGGATTCAACAAGCTGGCGGTCATCTCCGCGGTGGGGACGCGCGGTTACTATCTCGACCGCGGCTTCATGCGCGGCGAATATTATCTGGTGAAAGCCGTCAAGTGACAGTCACTTCCAAAGTGACTGTCACTTGACGGGGATAATTTATGAACATCTACCTCCAACTTTTCTGGACCTTCCTCAAGGTCAACCTGCTCAGCACCTCCGGCCCGGCTTCGGTGGGATTACTGTATAACGAGGCGGTTGGGAGATTTGTCACGGATGGGGAATTTGTGCAGGCGGTGGGATTCTCGTCCGTCCTGCCCGGCTCGGACGCGTTGCAACTGGCAATGTATATCGGCTACGCGGCAGGCGGCATTCCCGGCGGACTGGTCGCGTTGATCGCGTCCATTTTGCCGCCCACAGTGCTCATCCTTGGTGTGGTTGTACTCCTGCATCGTATCCGCCGCGAGGCCTGGGTGCAAAGTTTCGTGGAGGGACTCACGCC
>JAYRVQ010000448.1:0-3233 GCA_041918465.1 Anaerolineales bacterium | reverse complement strand
GTTTGCGCCATCTCCTTAACTTTGCGTCACCAATTTTTTAAAACAATGACCATCGAACAACTGAAAGATCTTAAAGATCGTGCCGCCTCGCTCAAGAGGTATCTTTGAAGTGGATGATAAAGACGCGGAAACACGCGAAAAAAATCTCCGCGTGTTTCCGCGTCTCATTACCCTGTGGAAAAAACTAGGCATTGGCCTCGGCAAGCACAATCGGCTGTTCAGGATGTGGACGGACTTCCAGGTAGGTCAACGTCCAGACCGTTTCCGTATACGTGCGGAGAACACCGCTCAGGAACCAAAAGATCGGGTAGTAGATGAGCATAAATAGCCCAGCGTTGATGACTGGTTGCCATGACTGAACATCCCCTTGTATAAAGTCGAACATCAAAGGGAATATCACAATAAAGTATGGCAAGGCAATCAGGATACCGGCCAGTATGCCCAGAATCAAGAGAATTAGCCATATACCAAACAGCGTGACCAAATTGCCGGTGAACACCTGCCAGCCGCGTTGGATGGCCGAGAAAATTCCCAGGTCATCAATCAACAAAGCGCGTTCGGCTTGTGCATAATATAGGCTAAGCAAAATTATCAGCGGGAAGAGACAACAGCAGAATCCCACCAGGAACAGCGTCATGGCGCCACCTATTGCCCTGGAATCCACGCCACTGATGGCCGAAAAGAGCATTGCAATCATCGCACCAAAGAACAGAATGAAGAACGGCAACCAGATCACCAGTCCCAGCCCGATCATGCGCCAGAAATAGCCCAAGCTTTCACGGAAGAGCGGACCGAAACTTATTGTCTCTGCGCCGCCATCGGCATGATACGCGCCGCGCACAAGGCCAATGGTTCCCGTTGTGCTCAAAAATATTTGTAGCAGAATCAGGAACAGGAACACCGCGACCAAAGTAAAGATAACCCATTGATTCTCAGAAAACCAAACCGTCATCCGTTGTGCTGTCTCCTCCAGTTGGCGGGCCATTTCCGAAGGCAGTTGATTATTCCCAGCATCATAAGAATTTCTTGCATTGCTTGAATTATTCCCGCCCTGCCCACAACTTGCCAACATGCCAAAAATCCATAGAACTTTATATTTCCATGTGATCTTCCAAGCCTTTGTTAAAACCTCGCCAAAGTTGAAATTCATTTTGACTCCTTCTCGAATTACGCAACGGTTTCCAAAGCAACCATGTCAGGCGTTTTTCGCACGCGCAGATAGGTCAACAACCAGCTCGTCTTCATAAACACCATGCCGATCCCCTGAATAAACGTCATGATGGGGATAAAGAGAATCATCCAAGTTCCCGCGCCCCACAAAAGCCCGTTTGAGATTTCCCCTCCCTCCAAAAAGAAGATGGGCGCAAAGAAAACGGGCAGGAAAAACGGGACCATGACCAGCATGGTCACCATCCCAACCCCCACGTAAACGATCAATGCGACGATAAAAACGTTCATCTTGTTGACGCGCAATGTTTCCCAGGCGCGGCGGATGGCGTCCATCACGCCCAATCCGTCCGCGACGACCGCGGATTCGGCTAGTTCCATCCAGGCCATGGCTGCGAACATGAATGGGTACATCAGAAATGAAAGCGGCGTCAGGCATAGACTCGCCAGTCCCATCGTTACGAGGGTCCCGAAGATTTGGATGGCCGAAAACAGGAGCGAGACCAGCATCGTGGCCAGCGCGAACAGGAGCATCACGCCGAGAAAAGGCAGGTAGAATGCGCTTCCATCGCGGAACAGTTCGCGAAAAGAGAGTTTCTCCGCGCCGCGTTCGGCTTTCAATACACCTGTTACCAGTACAGAACGAAATAGAGGGCCGAGACCATAAGACATGATCATCATCCCCAAAAAGCCGATAGCCAAGACAATCCAGGGAAGAGGATTCTCCAACCAGCGCAATGGATCACCCTCGATAAGTATCATGAACATTGGTGCAAATATTAACGGGAAAAACAGAAAGGTGGCACCCATCATCAGAATCGCCACCCCCCATAACGACTTGTGTTTCCACGTAATGTTCCACGCGTTACGCAATAATTCTGTGATATCCAGCATATCTCACTCCCATTCAATCGTTGCGGGCGGTTTGCTCGTAATATCATACACCACCCGATTTATTCCGTCCACTTCATTGACTATACGATTCGCCACGCGTGCCAGCAGTTCGTGCGGCAGGCGCGCCCAATCGGCGGTCATAAAATCCTCGGTCGTTACCGCGCGGATGGCGGCGGCCTCCTGATACGTCCGCTGGTCGCCCATCACGCCGACCGAGCGGACAGGGAGCAAAACCGCGAACGCCTGTGACGTCTCCGCGCCCTTGCCTAAAAATCCCGCGTTGGACAATTCTTCGATCAGGATCGCATCCGCCGCCCGCAGACGGGACACGCGCTCACGCGTCACCTCCCCGAGACAGCGCACGGTCAAGCCGGGACCCGGAAACGGTTGCCGCCAAACCAGCGACTCAGGCAATCCCAGCGCCTCACCAACCGCGCGGACTTCATCCTTAAATAGATAGCGTAACGGCTCGACCAACTCGAATTGCATATCCTCGGGCAGTCCGCCCACATTATGATGTGACTTGATCTTCTGTGCCTTATCCCGATCCGGCGCGGACGACTCCACCACATCTGGGTAGATCGTCCCCTGCACCAAAAACTTCGGCTGTCCCACTTGCTTTGCCTGCTCCTCAAATATGCGGATGAACTTCTCGCCAACGATCTTGCGCTTCTTTTCGGGGTCGGTCTCGCCTTTGAGTGCGCCGAGAAACTCATCCGCGGCATCCACCGCGATCAACTCCGAGTGCAGATGCTCGCGAAACGCGGACGCCACCTGCTCGCCCTCGTTTTTACGAAGCAGTCCCGTGTCCACGAAAACGCAAGCCAACTGGTCGCCAATCGCCTTGTGGACCAACGCCGCCGCCACAGATGAGTCGACTCCGCCCGAGACCGCCGCCAGGACGCGTTCCCCTCCCACCTGCGCGCGGATGCGAATCACCGCCTCCTCGATGATGGAGGCAGGCGTCCAGTCTGGTTGGATGCGGCAAACGTCAACGGCGAAATGCCTGAGCAGTTCGATCCCGTTCGGCGTGTGATGCACTTCGGGATGAAACTGCACGCCAAAATACTTTCGTTGAAAATCGCCCATCGCCGCGAAGGGACTGTTCCCCGACTTCGCCAGCGCAACAAACCCCTCAGGCATTTTGGTGATGCGGTCCCCGTGTGACATCC
>JAYRVQ010000447.1:0-3341 GCA_041918465.1 Anaerolineales bacterium | reverse complement strand
GTTGATTCCACAGGCCGCGTCTTTGAGGACGCGGCCTTTCTTTTTGATACAATCCTCCACCAGGAGCCCTCATGCAATCCTGGAAAACCAAATCCCGCAAGATCATCCTCGAACAGCGCCCCTGGCTGGTGGTGGAACATCACACCGTGGAACTGCCGGACGGACGTCTCATCCCCGAATGGCCGTGGATCATCACGCCCGATTACGTCAACGTGGTGACTGTGACCGAGGATGGGCGCTTCATCTGCTTCCGCCAGGTCAAGTACGGGATCGAAGGCGAGACGCTCGGCATCGTGGGTGGATTCGTGGAAGAGGGCGAAGATCCGTTCGTAGCCGCGCAACGCGAATTGTTGGAGGAGACGGGCTACGAATCCACAGATTGGATTCCGCTTGGACATTTCCGCGTCGACCCGAATCGCGGCATCGCGACGGGACATTTGTATCTGGCGCGGAATGCGCGTTACATCCAGCCACGGGATGCGGACGATCTTGAAGAGCAGGAAACCATTTTCCTGACGCGCGCCGAAATCGAATCCGCGCTCGCCAACGGGGAAATCAAAGTGCTGGCGTGGGCCGCATCCATCGCGTTCGCTTTGCACCATTTGTGATTGTGGTCTATCTGTTTTAATCGTATAATCGGAGTATTCTTATCGGAATTTACAGGAGCATTCCATGGCATTCAAACTCGTTTACTATTCCCAACAGGATCCGCAGTGGAAGGAAGATAAACTCGGTTTCGGCACAGGGACGCAGGACACAATCGGCTATGTGGGTTGCGCGTTGACCAGCGTTGCCATGCTCCTGAGCGGGTACGGGTTCACTGTCACACCGCGGGGGCTCAACGAGAATATGAAAGCGGCGGGCGGGTTTAGCGGTGACCTCATCCGCTGGGATATGATCAACAAAGTCGCGCCGCAGGTGACGCTCAAGACGAATGTCAAGTGCGAGACGAGCGACGCACCTCTCGGTCAGGTTGATGCGGCGCTCGCGGCGGGACAACCCGTCGTCGTGCGCGTGGATGGGCAAGCGTCCCCAGGCCTGCAATGGCATTACGTCCTCATTTACGCAAAGAAGGGCAACGATTACCTGATACTCGATCCGTGGCCGTATCAGCCTGGGACCGCAAAAGAGGATCTCCTAATGGCGCGTTACAGCCGCGGGAATCCCATCCAGCGCGCCATCCAGCATGTGTTGATCTTCGAAGCCAGCGGCGCGGGCGGACCAATCGCTATTCCGAACACAAGCGGCAAAACTTCCACCATGCCGCCCCCTTCGGGCGCGTTCCAGATCATGGTCAAGCCCTCGGTCGGAAAGGCAGGCGCCAAACTTTATGCCGAAGGAAAACGTCAGTCTCGCGTGATCGGGAGTGTGATGGCCAAGGAAATGTTGACCGTTCTGGAAGACAAAAAACAGGCAAAGGATAAGATCGGCTCGGGCGGGAAAATGATCAGCGTCCGCGCTGTATCTGGCCTGCAAGGGTTCGTAGAAGGGTCGGATGTAAAAATTCCATAGAGCCTCTTTGCCGCGAAAATACATTTCCAATTTCCAGACCGCGTTCTCAAAAACGCGGTCTCGTTTTATTGGTGTAAAATCACGGCGGGAGGCAGGCATGACAGACAAATACATTCTCGCAATTGACCTTGGCACCTCAGGCCCGAAAGTGGCGTTGTTCTCCACACAGGGCGAGATGTTGGGCAGTGAATTCGAAGAGGTATCTCTCCTGCTTTTTGAAGATGGCGGCGCGGAACAGTCTACGGGGGAATGGTGGTCAGCAATTGATAAAGCCATGAAACGATTGCTCGCCCGCGGACTCGTCCCGGCAGAAAACATCATCGCCATCTCCTCCACCGCTCAATGGTCCGGGACGGTGGCGGTGGACGCGGACGGGAATGCCATCGGCAACGCGATCATCTGGATGGATTCGCGCGGCGAGGCGCAGGTCAAAAAACAGACGGGCGGTCCGCTTGCCGTGCAGGGCTATGCCCTCGCCAAGTTTATCAAGTGGGTTCGTCTCACCGGCGGCGCGCCGTCGCAGTCGGGCAAGGATCCCATCACCCATATCCAGAATCTAAAATACCGCGAGCCCAAAACCTACCAGCGGGCGTTTAAATTTTTGGAACCGATTGATTACCTCGGTCTGCGCCTGAGCGGACAGTTCGCCGCATCCTACGACTCGATGGCTCTGCATTGGGTGACCGACAATCGCGACATCAACAACGTTCACTATGACGATGGACTACTCCGCCTCGCGGACATCGAACGCTCGCTTCTTCCGGACCTCAAGCCTGCCAACTCGATCCTCGGGCGTTTGCTTCCCTCCGTTGCCCGCGAGTGGGGACTGAGCGAGGATGTGCAGGTGGTGATCGGCTCGCCCGACATCCACTCCGCGGCCATCGGTTCGGGCGCGGTGCGCGACTTCGAGACACATCTCTACATCGGCACTTCCTCGTGGGTGACGTGTCACGTCCCATTCAAAAAACTCGACATGCTCCATGCCATTGCGTCGCTTCCCTCTGCCATCCCCGGCCGTTACCTGTTAACCGACGCGCAGGAATGTGCAGGCGTCTGCCTCACGCATTTACGCGACAACATCCTTTTTCACGAGGATGAACTAAGCGGCGGCGCCAAACCCGCCAACACCTACAAGATATTCGACCAGATCGCCGAGCGGACTCCCGCCGGGAGCGGCAAACTCATCTTCATGCCGTGGCTCTATGGCGAGCGCGCCCCTGTGGAGGATCGCAACGCCCGCGGCGGATTCTTTAACCTGTCCCTGCATACCACGCGCGAACAGATGATACGCGCCGTCTTTGAAGGCGTGGCCTTCAACACGCGCTGGCTGTTTCAATATGTGGAAAAATTCGTTGGTAAACGAATCGAGACGATCAACATGGTGGGCGGTGGCGCCAAATCCGACATCTGGTGCCAGATCCACGCGGACGTGTACGACCGTCCCATCCGCCAGGTGAAGGACCCCATCGAGGTCAACGTGCGCGGCGCGGCGTTGCTGGCCTGCGCGGCACTCGGTTACATGCGCTACGATGAGATCGGCGCGCACGTCCCTGTGACAAAGACGTACCAGCCGAACCCCGCCAATCGCAAAATCTACGATGAGTTGTTTAAAGAGTACGTTGCGCTTTACGAAGGCAACAAAAAAACCTTCGCCCGCTTGAACCGCGTCGCGTGATGTGGTGCGGAATGGCATTCCGCACAGAATGGTTTGGCGGGATTCCATCCCGCCCCACAAATAAACATTGGAATCACCCATGAACCTCAAAGACCTCTTCTTCAAACAAGCCGAAAAAGTTCTTAAAGCCGTTCCTGGCGTCGGGGACAGAATC
>JAYRVQ010000446.1:0-2967 GCA_041918465.1 Anaerolineales bacterium | reverse complement strand
TTCGGGCCTTCGAGCATGAAGGTCTGCTTGGTCAGGTCGGTGCGGACGCGGTTGCGCGGATGGTCGGACGGGGCACGGAGAAACAGGTTCATGGTGTGCGGCTGGACCACTTCCGCGGGATGCATCGTCCCGGCCAGTGTGTTGTGGTCCGCTTCGGGGATGAACTCAAAGTTGGCGACCGCCTTGGCCAGTTCATTGATCTGGCCTTTGATACGCCGCGCCACGGGCGCGAGCCTTCCAGAGCCAAAGACCGTCACCCAGCGGCCCATCAACTGTCCCGCGTAACGCTTGGCGGGATTGTGGACCGTCGGCACATCCGGTCGCAGGTGCGCCTGTGACGTTTTCATCGCATCCACCGCGCCCTGAACCTCGTCCATTTGGTCGGGGACGAGTCCGAGCCGGACGAAGAGCGCGAGCAGAATTCCAAATGAATAGCCCACCGCGGCGCGCGGCTGGCTTTTGTGTTCGAAAATGATGAGCGGGAGTTTTTCTTTTTTTGCACGCGCGGCCAGTTCCCCGCCCGTGCAGACCACGATCACGCGGCAACCTGTTTTCCGCGCGGCCGCGAACGAATCGAGTGTCTCCTCGGTATCACCGGAGTGGGAGGAGCAAATGACCAGCGTCCCTTCGCCGCGCGCGCAGGAGGGTAATCCATAATCGCGGTGCACAAGCACAGGCACGGGACACATGTCCGCCACGTATGCGGCCAACAGGTCCGCGCCGATGGCCGAGCCTCCCATCCCCGCGATGACGACCAGTCTGAGTGAGGCTTCCGAAGCCATCGAGACTTCGGAAGTCCTCCCCATCTGGTACGCGCGCACCAACTGATCGGGCAGGCCGTCGATCTCGGCCAGCATGTTCAAAGAATCGATCTGTTGCAGGCGTTCCAGGTTATCCAGTTCCAAGGATTAACTTTCCTCCTCCACCTCTTCCACCAGGAACATATCCAGCCCAAGATACAATGCCTGCGCCGCGGCCTGTAACATGAGGAAATAGAACCCGCCGAAGAAAAGCGAGGACAGCAGGCTCGCAATAAACATGACGCGGTCCAGCATCGCATCCGGCCAGACAGCCTGTCCGGCGCCGAAGACCGAGATCAGGTCCGAAACAAAACGAAGCAGATAGATCACCACCAACACCCACGAAACGATCTTGCTCCAACGCGCGATCTGGAGAACCGCATTCTCGTTGTGAAAGATCAGTTCCTTATCTTCATTGCTTTTCATATTTCTCCTTTTCAAAAAACCAGCATGGATTGAATTTTTTCGGCAATGTCCGCCACTTGCGGCACCACCGCGTTCATCAGGGCCATATTATACGGTATCGGCACGTCTGGAACGGCCAATCTTGCCAAAGGCGCGTCGAGGTCGGTGAAGGCTTCCTCCGCAATGACCGCCGCGATCTCCGCGCCGAATCCGCCCGTCAACGCGTCCTCGTGGACGATGAGACACTTCCCCGTTTTGCGGACGGACTCGAGCACGCGGGATTTGTCCCACGGGATGATCGTCCGCAGATCGATGACCTCCACGCGTCCCGCGACGCTTTGAGCGGCCTCCATTACCCGATGCGTCATCGCCCCCCAAGTGATGACCGTTAACCCGTCCCCCTCGGCGAGGAGCGAGGCTTCGCCAAACGGAATCATATACTCGTCGCCGGGATAGGGTCGCCGCGCAATCGCGGTATCGAGCAAGGCGCGGTGCTCGAAGAAAAAAGTGGGGTCTTCGCCACGCAACGCGGTGCGGAGCAACCCCACCGCGTCCGCCGCGTTGGACGGGAAGGCCAGCCGCCAGCCGAGCGTGTGCGCGTAAATGGCCTCGCCCGTGACGGAATGCCACGGGTCACCGATCTTCTTCCCGAAGCCGACAGGGATGCGCACCACCATCGGCGCGGAGAATTTACCTGCCGTGCGCCAGCGGATCGTGCCAGCATCGTTAATTTGTTCTGTCGCGGGATCGGCATACTTGCGAAACTGAATCTCCGGCACAGGACGCAATCCCGCGATGGACATTCCCACCGCACTGCCGATGATGCCCTCCTCCGAAAGCGACGTGTCGAAGACGCGCAGGTCGCCAAATTTTTCCTGCATGTGCGCCGTCGCCCCGTGGACGCCGCCCTTCGCGCCCACGTCCTCGCCGAAGACGAGGATGCGCGGGTCGCGCGTCATCTCGGCTTCGAGCGTGCGGCGGACAGCGTCTATCAAGTTGATTCTTTGTGGGGCGGATTGGTAATCCGCCTGAGCAGCCTGTGCGGAGTACCACTCCGCACCACGATTGTCAGCCGCGAACAAATTGTCGGTGACAGAACGCGGCTCAGGGTCAGGCCACGAAGCGACCTCGTCCAGCGCGGTGCGGACTTCGTCGGCCACGTCACGTTCGAGCGTTGTCCAATCCAAGTCGGGCAGGAATTTTTTCAAGCGAAGAAGCGGATCGCGTTTCTGGTCACTTCGTTTTTCGTTTTCCGTTTTATAGGATTGATCATCAATGAAAGTGTGACCCATGAGACGCGGCACGCGCAGGTGAAGCAGGCAGGGACCCTTGCCCGCGCGCACGTTGGTCACCGCCTCGGCGATCTTCTGCGCGGCGTCCTCGGGACTCGAACCGTCGCCATCAATGATGCAGAGATTCTTGAATCCGCGCAGGTTGGCGGAGAGGTCCGCGCCGGGGGTTTGCAGATGCGAGCGGACGGAGATGGCGAAGGCGTTGTCTTCGATGAAGAAGAGCAGGGGAATTTTGCGCGTGGAGGCGATGTTGAGCGCGGCCCAAAATCCGTTGGCAGCGATGGAACCCTCGCCACCGTGCGCGACCGCGATGGCTTTGTTCCAGTCTTTGTCCTTGAGCGCGTACTGGTGATATTGGATGGCCTGCGCCCAGCCCGCGGCGGGTGTGTACTGCGCGCCCACGTCACCGGAGGAGGGTAATACTGTTACGCTGCCCTGAGCGGAGGTCGAGTAGCCCGTGTTCGTTGGGC
>JAYRVQ010000445.1:0-7098 GCA_041918465.1 Anaerolineales bacterium | reverse complement strand
TGATGGACAGGAAACCCGTCCGCCCGCTTTCGCCTGCGCTGATGAAGAAGGAATACGAATCCATCGAGAAGAAGATGGATGAAGACCGCAATCTGTACTACTTCACCATCCGCGCCCGTGAAGATGATCGACTGATCGGCAAGGCCCTCATCCAGTGGATTGACTGGGCTAATGGCAATGGTTGGATCGTGCTTGGCATTGGCGCGGCGGAGGATCGTCGGCGCGGACTAGGCAGTCAGGTGATGCGCCTGCTGTTGCACTTTGCCTTCGCTGAATTGAATCTGTACCGCGTTTCGGCAGGTGTGCCAGAATACAACGAGGCCGCCATCCGCCTGCTCCGCAAATTTGGTTTTGTGGAGGAAATCCGCCGCCGGCAGGCCGCGGATCGCGATGGCCGCCGCTGGGACACGCTCACCTTCGGGCTGTTACGCTCCGAATGGGAGAGTCCAGCCAAGGGTCAAGGATGAAGCGAGGAAAATCATGAAAGATATTTTCCGCGGCAAACTTGTCCGTTTAGCGGTCGAGTCGCCTGAAACAATTGCAAAGGCCCAAACCCGCTGGTTTCGGGATAGCGAACTCCTCCGACTGGCGGAATCCGATCCTGCCTATATGTGGTCGGAGAAAAACCGCAAGGAATGGGCCGAGAAACAAATGGAAAAAGATGGCGATAACAATTTCCGTTTTTCCATCCGCACGCTGAGCGATGACACGTTAATCGGCGAAGTATCCATCCATCCGCAATGGATGGAAGCGGATGCCTGGGTGGGGATCGGCCTGGGTGAGCGCGACTATTGGGGCCGCGGCTACGGCACCGATACCATGCGCCTGATCCTGCAATACGGATTCATCGAACTCAACCTGCAACGCATTTCGCTGGGCGTTCACTCGTACAACGAGCGCGCATTCAAATCCTACGAAAAAGTTGGCTTCAAAGTGGAAGGTGTGATGCGGCACGACACCTTGCGCGAAGGCCGACGCTCGGATGGAATCTACATGGGCATCCTGCGCGACGAGTGGCTGGCACTGCAAGGAGACGAAGCATGAAAAATATTCTAAAAGGCAGACTCGTCCACCTCGCGGCGGTGGACCCCGAGGAAGTGAGCAAAAGTTTCGCGGCCTGGAACCGCGACTCGGAATACAAACGTCTGCTCGACACCGATCCGCCGCGCCTGCATTCCACCAAAGCCGTGAAGGAATGGTTGGAGAAGGAACTGGAAAAACAAAGCGACACGATGCACTGGTTCGCCATCCGCGCCGCGGCGGATAACCAATTGCTTGGCGACATCAACCTCGATGTGATGGGCTGGAATTTCCGCGACGCGTTCGTGGGGTTGGGCATCGGTTCGCGCGATTTCTGGGGCAGAGGCTACGGCACTGAAGCCATGCAACTTGCCCTGCAATTCGCGTTCACCGAACTCAACCTGTATCGCGTCACGTTGACCGTTTTTGAATACAACCCGCGCGCCATACACTCCTACGAAAAGGCAGGCTTCCGTCTCGAGGGCCGCCAGCGTGGAGCGATCCTGCGCGAGGGAAAACGCTGGGATGTACTCTACATGGGCATCCTGCGTGAAGAATGGAGACAACATCATGATCATCCCAACTGAGATAGACGATCCGCCTCGTTCGCGGACCTTCAAATTGCGTCCCGCCAAAATGACGGACGCGGAGGCTGTGGCCGCGCTCATCCTCGCCGTCTGCACCGCGGACGGCGACCCATCCATGGCTGTTACCCTGGAAGACTTGCGTCAGTTCTGGAGTGAGCCCGGCTACAACCTTGACGCCGATACCTGGGTGGCAGAAACCACCGACGGCAGGATCATCGGCTACGAGGAAATGTATAACCGTCACGGCTTCACAAAACTCGAAGGCGACGGCTACGTTCACCCGGATTTTCTCGATCAGGGAATCGGCACCAGCATGCTTCGGGCGCTCGAAAAACGCGCCCGTCAGGCCATGCTACAAGCGGAGCCAGATTTGCGTGTGACCATCCGCAACGGCTTGAAAGCCTCCGATACGCGCTCCCGTCAATTACATGAGAACGAGGGCTATGCCCCCATTCGTTTTTCGTGGCGGATGGAGATTCAACTGGACGCGCCACCCGCGGTCTTGTCATTGCCCGATGGGCTGGAATACCATCCCTTCGTGGCGGACGATCACGCGCGTCCTGTCTTCGAGGCTGTGGATGAATCCTTCCGCGACCACTGGGGACACACGCCCATGCAGTACGAAAAGTGGCGCAACCAAACCCTGGAACGCGAGGACTTTGATTCGTCCCTGTGGTATGTGGCTTGGGATGGCGACCAGATCGCGGGCATGTCCCTGTGCCGCACCCGTCCTGGAATGGGCTGGGTGGGAACGCTGGGAGTGCGCCGCCCATGGCGCAAACGCGGGCTGGGACTGTCCCTGCTGACCCATTCGTTTGGTGAATTCTTCCGACGCGGCGAGCAGACCATTGGTCTGGGTGTGGACGCGGAAAGTCAGACCGGCGCGACCCGTCTCTATCAGCGCGCGGGAATGACGGTCGCAAGCGAATATGTACACTACCTGAAGGAACTCCGCCCCGGCCGCGACGTTACCGAAGAGGAATAGCGCCAAACGGTTGTTTCGACTATACTTGGAATGTCGAAAGGAGCAGACCATGAACTTGCGTTGCACTTACTGTCAAACACCTTTTACAGTCGGTCGGTTGGAAAAACTGGCCGCCCTCCAGCGCATGCAGGCGGAAAATCTGCATCATTATGACGTGTTTTGTCCGCGTTGCCGCCGGGCCAACTCAGTTTCCCGCCAACGGCTCGAGATCTTCACACCCGGCTGGCAGGAGGGACTGAGGACCCTGGAGGCCGAGGCCGCCAAAGTGGAAAAGGACAGGGTCGAACCAGCACCGGTGGTGACCAAACCTGCATCTACGCCTGTGGAGACCACCCGTAACCGCCACGCCCCTCGACCTGCACCGGCCGCGTCAACCCCAGCCGCATCCAAGCCCGCGGCGAAACCCGTTGCAAAAGCCAAGGCCGCTCCGGCTAAGGCCAAACCTGCCGCCAAGAAGACCGTTGCAAAGGCGAAGCCTGCCACGGCCAAGGCGAAACCAGCGGCGAAGAAAACAGCCACAAAGTCCAAGCCCGCCGCGAAGGCCAAAAAAGTCGTCAAGAAAAAATAGCCTGAACATCGGCTAAAAAATGGAATATACTTAGGTTATCTCAACCACCCTCAAGGAGAAAAGAGAAATGGACATCACCTGTTGGAATTGCAAGACTGTCACCAAGCTTGACAAAGCCGCTGTTGAAGCCGCCCTCGCCCAAATGACCACTTCCAAAATGGGCTTTTTTGATATCGCCTGCTCCAGCTGTGGCAAGTCCAATCGCACCACCCGCGACGTGTTCGAGGCTGGTTTGAAAGCCTTTGCTGTTGTCGAACCGCAGTTGACCAAGCGCGAACTCACCAAGAAAGTCAAGGAAGATAACGCCAAGCGCCGCGGCGAGGATGTCGGTAAAGGATCGAAGAAAGGCCGCAAGTAATCTGCTCATAATTGCATGAGTATTCGCGCTGTTTTCTTTGACCTGGGCGGAGTCATCCTCCGCACGGAATACGAGGCGCCCCGCCAGCACTTGGCCGGGCGCCTTGGCATGGAATATGAAGATCTTGTGCGGCTGGTCTTTGATAGTGAGAACAGCCGCAAGGCTTCACTGGGCGCAGTGACCGAGGATGAGCACTGGCAGTCGGTGGCGCGTCGGCTGAAGAGACCCAGGGAAGCGGAATCGCTTCGCGATGAATTCTTCGCGGGCGATGTTATCGACCATGCCTTGCTCAACTTCCTCCGTTCGCTGCGTCCGCTCTACAAGACCGGGCTCATCTCGAATGCCTGGAGCGGACTACGTCAGTACATCATCGATCACAAATTCGATGATGCCTTCGATCAGATGATCATCTCGGCGGAGGTGGGAGTGGTGAAGCCCAACCCGAGGATCTACCAGATGGCGCTGGATCAACTTGGAGTGAGTCCGAGCGAGGCGGTCTTCGTGGATGACTTCATCGAAAACGTCAAGGGCGCGCAGGCGGTTGGCATGTCCGCCATCCACTTCCACGATCCCGAAGCCGCGTTGGCAGAGTTGAAAGTCCTGCTCAAAATTTAATCCCGCAAGTTTCCGAATCACCTAGTCGACCCATTTTCGAAAAGGAATGGGTCGCTTTTTAAAGGCAAATATGCCCCGCAAACTCGACGCTTATAAGTTGTATCTGGCCCTGCAGTTTCTGACAGGGTTCGCTTTCAGCATGATCTTCGTGGTCGCCTCGCTCTATGAAGCGACGGTGGCCAATCTCTCGGGCATGCAGTTGGTGCTGGTAGGCACTACGCTCGAGGTGACCGTCCTGCTCTTCGAAGTGCCGACAGGCATCGTGGCCGACGCGTACTCGCGCAGGCTGTCCATCGTCATCGGGACCATCCTGATGGGCATCGCGTTCCTCGTCGAGGGATTGTTTCCAATCTTCACGATCATCCTGCTTGTGCAGGTGATGTGGGGATTGGGCTACACTTTCACCAGCGGCGCGACTCAGGCCTGGCTCTCGGATGAGATCGGCGAGGAGAACGCCAACCGCGCCTTCCTGCGTGGCAACCAGTTTGACCTGGCCGGTTCGTTCCTCGGTATGTTGCTGGCCATCCCATTGGGGAACCTGGCGGTCAATGTCCCAATGCTGGTGGGCGGCGCGCTAGTCGCGTTGGCTGGGCTGGCACTGGCGCTATTCATGCCAGAGCGCGGATTTAAACCCGTCCCGCGCGAGGATCGCAACTCCTTCCAGCACATGGCCGAGATTCTCAAAAAAGGAATCGCGGCTGTGCGTTCACGCCCGGCGTTGATGTCCATTCTTGCCATTGGGTTCATCTATGGATTGTATTCCGAAGGTTGGGACCGTCTATGGGTGAAGCACCTCGTGGATAATTTCTCCCTGCCGAGTCTCTTCGGCATGAACGAGGTCGCCTTTTTTGGAATCCTGCGCGCAAGTTCCATGTTGTTAGCCATTGTTGCTACACGTCAAGTCGAGAAGAGGCTCGACGCCGGTCACGCGCCATCCATCGCGCGCGCCATGCTGTGGATCACCGTCATCATCTCCGCGGCCATCCTGACCTTTGCCTTCTCGCCCGCGCTGGCGCTGGGCATGGTCGCCTACATCGTAGTCAGCGTGACGCGCGACGTGATGGGCCCGCTCTATAACGCGTGGGTGAACCAGCGCCTCGACTCAGACACGCGCGCCACGGTCATCTCGATGTCGGGCCAGGTGGACGCCATCGGGCAGGTTGCATCCGGACCGATCGCGGCTTTGGTTAGTCTGTCCTCCGTCCGGGCGGCGATCAGCCTCGCGGGACTGTTGTTGACTCCCGCCCTGCCGTTGATCCGCCGCGCCAACCGCCTCCACACGGACCTCGATCCTGCTCCCGCCACCGACGCGCCTCCGCCTGCTGATTAAACAACGAGACGGTCACTGTCGAAGTGACCGTCTCGTCTTTATTTTGGGTTCCATTTCATCTTCATGTAAACTCTCCCGCGTTCCAACTCATCCAACATCTGGTTCAACCGCTTCTGCCGCGTGGATTCAAGTTTGGCGCGTTGAATCCAGCCGATGTAATCATTCTGTTGATAGGGCGGACGAGCGCGATAAGCATCCATCAACCCGCGCGTATTCAAGGCTTCCCGAAAAAAGTCGGGCATCTCATAACGGGGACGAGCAGGCATTTTACCTCTTCAAGATACATAAAGCCTGGCGAATCTCGCCAAGATGATAGGCGGGTGCACGACAATCGCCATCGCGCCGCCGATGGAATGTTCCGTCCACGCTTCGACTTCGCGGAACATCTTTTCCACGCGGCGATAAGTCGATTCGAGCCCGGCGTTGAGCGCGTCCCATTCATCATCTGTGACCGCACTCACCGTGCGCCAGACCGCGCCCCAATCCGCTGGCGATGTATCGTGGTTGACAATGTAACGTTCCGGCACTTCGAGATAAAAAATGACGTGCGCCACTTGCGCGGCAAGCGTGGCGCATTTACCGCCGACAGGAATCGAAGCCTCCTGCGCGGATACAACTTTCAGCGTGTCCAGAAGCGAGGTGTTCTGGTCGAGGTAGACCCCGTGATGCGTCTCAAAAGTCTCCTCGAGCAGGTAGTGCAAGTTGACAGTGAAATCATTGGCGTCGAGCACGGGACTCACCCTGCCGCTTCGAACGCGGACCTGATCCACCCGATCAACTCAGCGTCCACTTCCTTTACATCGATCAACGGGACGATGTAATTGCACATGCTTCCTTTGGGCTGTTCCAACAGCCGGGCGTTTTTCTTAAGATCTTTCGCGTTGAGTCCCACTTCGAAGCGCGTGTTGGTTTTTGGGCCGATCATGGCGAACTGTTTTTTGCGCCGCAGACTGATGTAACCCTTCTTCGGCACGATCTCGAATTCGCCAAGTTTTTGAACGTGTTTCATCAGGGACTCGTGGATGGGACGCTGGGCGGCCTTCGCGCCCGAATAAATTTCTTCCAGCACCGCGTCGGTGGATTTTCCTTCCGCGGCGCGTTCCCCATCCGATTTCAAGACAATATGCACCAGCGTGTTCGCGTCGCCATGACCCAGCCCAAGTTTTTCCTTGAACATATCGCGGATCTCACCATGCTTGGTCAGGCCGCTGTTTTTGACAATAACGGCCAGTTCTTCGAGCGATTTACCTGTCTTCTTTTGGATGTTATTGATCTGGGTTTGGACGGCTTGATCGAGGCTACTCATAAGATCATCTCCTTTGATTAAAACGAATAAAGTGGCGCCATTACAGAACGCAATTTCTACTTATTAATCAAGACTGGCATGCAATTCACTTGGACCGTAAATTTTGTAACGCCTCCTCCATTTTCTTGCGCGTGCGGATGTCAATAGGCGCATTCAGGTGGAGGTGGTACACATCCTCGCCTTTTTCTTTTTGGTAATGTGCTCTGTACATCTGCAAAATGGATAGGGTCGCGCCCCTATAAGGTTCAACGGAAACGGAGTCTCCCAGTTTTACGAACCCCTCCTGCATCACGCGACAATACAAGCCGGGACGTTCTGCGTCGCGGAAT
>JAYRVQ010000444.1:0-6164 GCA_041918465.1 Anaerolineales bacterium | reverse complement strand
ATGGTGTCCACCACGAAGGAGGCTTCGGCGTAATCGTCGGGCGCTTCGTAGAAAAATATTTTCTCGCCCTCGCCGCGCTCGGTGAATAATTTTTTCTTGCGGCGATGCTGGGCGCGGTCAATGACCGACATGGCCGCGTCGAGGATGTTTTGCCGCGAGCGATAATTTTGCTCGAGGAGAATCACCTGCGCGTCGGGGTAGTCGGATTCGAAGCGTTGCACGTTGCGGTAGTCCGCGCCGCGCCAACGGTACACCGATTGATCGGGGTCACCCACGCAAAATACATTGTGATGTGCCGAAGCCAAATGCTTGATCAAACTATATTGCGCGAGATTGGTATCCTGAAATTCATCCACCAGAACGTGAACGAATCGGCGCGCGTATTTTTCGCGCACGGATGGGAAATCCTCCAGCAGGCGCGCGGTGTAGACGAGCAGATCGTCGAAGTCCACGGCGTTGCTGGTGATGAGTCGCTTTTGATATTCGATGTAAATCCGCTTCACCACTTCGTCGCGGTAATTGGTGATTGGGTAATCGTCCGCGCCGAGCAGATCGTTTTTGGCTTTTGAGATCGCGGCGTGGACACTCGCGGCTCGATACAACTTGTCGTTGAGATTGAACTCTTTGATGATGCTCTTGACGATGCGTTCCTGGTCATCGGCGTCGAAGATGACGAAGTTGCTTTCCACGGGCAGGTGTTCGGCCTCGCGTCGAAGCAGGCGCGCGCAGATGGCGTGGAACGTGCCGAGCATCATGCCCTGAGTCGCTTCCTCGCCGAGCAGGGACTGGACGCGGTGTTCCATCTCGCGCGCGGCCTTGTTGGTGAACGTCACCGCGAGGATTTGGTACGGGCGGACTCCCTCGGATGCGATGAGATACGCGACGCGTTGGGTCAGCACCCGCGTCTTTCCGGACCCGGGGCCGGCGAGGACCAAAACGGGTCCTGTCCCGGCTGTGACGGCTTTTCGTTGTTGGGAGTTGAGTTTGTCGAGGAAGTCCATAATGAAGAGAGTGGTGAAAATAGAGTAGAGAGCAGTCTGTTCAACTGCTCTCTACTCTCTAATTATCTGGTAACTACAGATCGGTTGTGCAATTGGGGCAGCGCGTGGCGTGGATGTGAATGGTGGAGAAACAACGCGGGCATTCCTTGGTCGTCGGCGCGCCGGGCGCGGGAGCGGGCGCAGGCTTCTTCATTTTGTTGGCGGCTTTGACGATGAGGAAGATGACGAAGGCGACGACGAGGAAGTCAATGATCGTCTGGACGAACATGCCCCATTTAACGGAAGCCTCCCCAACGGTCCAGGCAAGTTCCGAGAAGTTGACCTGTCCCATTGCCAGGCCGACCAGCGGCATGAGCATATCGTTAACCAGCGAGCCGACAATCTTGCCGAACGCGCCGCCGATGATGACCGCCACAGCCAGGTCGAGCACGTTGCCGCGCATGACAAAATCCTTGAATTCCTTAAGCATGGCATTCTCCTTATTAGTTGATGAGAGTATTCTACTTTTAGCGGGGAGGCCTGTCAACAAAACAGGGAGGATATGTGAAAATTTGCCATTTTCACTGGGTTGGCGTCCCTAAAACACGTCATAAGTACTATGACAGCCATTACTTTAGAATGGTTTTTTACTCAACGCGCCGCCTACGTAATCCCTACGCTTGATGTGTGGTTGACTCTCGTGTAGAATTAGGTATAATTTCCCCTACGATTTTGCAAGGCTCTCGGTATCACATCTCAATGTAAAAGTAGCAAAGGAATACGTGGATGCCTGATATCCTACTTGATGTGCAAGGGTTGGAAACCACTTTTAAAACCCCAGATGGGGTGATTCACGCGGTCAATGGTGTATCCTTCGGCCTGAAAGAAGGCGAGACGCTCGGCGTGGTTGGTGAGAGCGGCTGCGGCAAGAGTGTGACCATGCACTCGATGTTGCGTTTGATACCCACTCCGCCCGGAAAAATAGTTGCGGGGAAAGCGTTCTTTTTCGGGCAGGATCTGCTCCAGATGTCAAATGAAGAAATCCGCCATGTGCGCGGCGCGCAGATCAGTATGATCTTCCAGGATCCGATGACATCGTTGAATCCGGTGCTGACGATCGGCAAACAATTGGAAGAGCCATTGACGCTGCACGTTGGTATGAATAAAAAACAGGCTGAGGATCGCTCTGTGGAATTACTCGGCATGGTGGGCATCCCGAACGCGCGTGAACGCCTGAAGGATTACCCGCACCAGTATTCGGGCGGGATGCGCCAGCGCGTGATGATCGCCATGGCGCTTTCCTGTTCGCCCCAGATCCTGATCGCCGATGAGCCCACCACCGCGCTGGATGTGACCATTCAAGCCCAAATCACGGACCTGGTCAAGCGTTTGCGCGATGAACTGGGCATGGCCATTATTTGGATCACCCATGACCTGGGCGTGGTTGCTGGCCTGGCACGGCGCGTAATGGTGATGTATGGCGGGTATATTATTGAAGAAGCAGAAGTCAAGGATTTGTACGCCAATCCTTCCCATCCCTATACCATTGGTCTTTTGGGAAGCCTGCCTCGGGTGGACGAAAAGAAACATACCCGCCTGTACTCCATTGAGGGCGCACCGCCGGTCTTGTATAGCAAGCCCACCGCCTGTCCCTTTGCGCCGCGTTGCAAGTGGGCCATGGAACGCTGTTGGAATGAGAACCCTCAACTTGAGCCAGTGGACTCCAAGCACAATATTGCCTGTTGGGTGGATATCAAGACCGGGAGGCCTCGCTAATGAGCAACAACACTGCCGATACCATCCTCAAGGTTGACGATCTCAAAATGCATTTTCCCATTTACCGCGGCGTGTTCCAACGCCAGGTGGGCGCAGTCCGCGCGGTGGATGGGGTCAGTTTCAATATTATTCGCGGCGAGACTCTTGGATTGGTGGGTGAGTCAGGCTGTGGTAAATCCACCGCAGGCCGCACCATCCTTCAACTCTACAAGGCCACCGGCGGCAATGTGCATTTTGAAGATATTGACCTGATGAAATTGCGCGGCGAAGAATTACGCAAGATGCGCCGCAAGATGCAGATGATCTTCCAGGATCCATATGCCAGCCTCAATCCCCGCATGACCGTGGAGCAGATTGTTGGCGAGCCGCTCATCGTCCACAATGCGGCGACAGGCAAGGAGATTCATGATCGTGTCGAGCACCTGCTTGAAACGGTGGGTCTGAATCCTGCTTTCTCCACCCGTTATCCGCACGAATTCTCCGGTGGACAGCGCCAGCGCATTGGCGTAGCTCGCGCTCTTGCACTTCAACCCTCTTTAATCATCTGTGATGAACCCATCTCCGCCCTGGATGTTTCCATCCAGGCGCAGGTGGTAAACCTGCTGGAGGAACTGCAGGAGCAGTTTAATCTGACCTACTTGTTCATTGCCCACGATCTTTCCATGGTGCGGCATATCAGCCGCCGCGTGGCAGTGATGTATCTGGGTGTGCTCGTGGAATTGACCGAACGTGACGAGTTGTACCTGAATCCCCTGCACCCGTACACTCAAGCCCTGCTTTCGGCGGTTCCTGTCCCGGACCCGGTGGTGGATGCGCAACGCAAGCGCGTCATCCTCGAAGGCGACGTGCCCTCGCCCGCCAACCCGCCTTCGGGTTGCCGCTTCCGCACGCGCTGTCCCATTGCCGAATCAATCTGCGCAGAATCCCGCCCTGATTTCCGCGAGGTGAAACCAGGTCACTTTGTGGCCTGTCATTTGGTGAAATAGTGTTCCATCCTTGAAAGGAGGTGATGCCACTCAGGAACACCCGAAGATGAAACACAGAGCACGTTGTTCGTAATGTCAAATCCTATTTGTAAAACGCGAGGAGAAGAAAATGCGTAAACTGTTTGTTGTTCTGAGCCTGCTGGTCGTCGCCAGCATGGCGCTTGCGGCCTGCGGACCCACCGTTGAGCCGACCGCTGTTGAGCCCGGTGGTGTTGAACCCACCACGCCCCCCGAGGTTACCGAACCTGCCGAAGGGCCCATGGAATACGTCTCTGCCGATCCGACCACCTTCGTGATTGCCGAGTCTGAGGTCGGTATCGACACCCTCGATCCCGCGCTCGCCTACGACACCGCTTCCGGTGAGATCATCCAGAACGTGTACAACACGCTGGTCTTCTATGATGGCGAAGCCACCGACAAATTCGTCCCGATGTTGGCCGAATCCTGGGAAGTCTCCGAAGCTGGCGATGTGTACACCTTCAAGATCCGCTCCGGCGTGAAGTTCCACGAAGGTGGCGACATGACCCCGTCGGATGTTGCTTACTCCTTCCAGCGCGGCCTCCTGCAGGGTGGTTATTCCTCCCCGCAGTGGCTGTTGGCTGAGCCCTTCTTCGGCGTTGGTATGGATGACATCACCCTGCTTGTTGACGAAGGCGCTTCCGCTGACGACCGCGATACCCTGATCACCAATGACCCGGCTGTCCTCGTGGCTGCCTGCGAAAAGGTTCAGGCCGCGATCGTGGCTGATGATGCCGCCGGTACTGTCACCATGACCCTCGCCCAGCCGTGGGGTCCTTTCCTGGCCACCATTGCCCAGTCCTGGGGCTCCGTGATGGACAAGGAATGGGTCATCGAGAACGGTGGTTGGGACGGAACCTGCGCCACCTGGCAGAACTTCTATGGCATGGCCTCCGCTGACGATCCCTTCAGCACCATTGCCAACGGCACCGGCCCCTTCATCCTTGAGAAATTCGCCAACGGCGAAGAGATCATTCTCGCCCGCAACGAAGACTATTGGGCTGGTCCCGCCAAACTCGAGCGCGTCATTCTCAAGCAGGTCCCCGAGTGGGGCACTCGCTTCTCCATGATGCAGGCTGGTGACGCCGACCTGGCCACCGTGCCTTCCGCCAACCGCTCCCAGATGGACGAGCTTGTTGGTGCGTTCCAGGTTTACAACCCTGAAACCAACACCTACGATCCCATCAATGAAGTCTGCGCGTACGATCCCGATGCCCTCGGCGCTGCCAAGTTCACCGCCTGCGCGGCAGGCGAGACCGGCAATGGTGGACCTTTCCTGGCCCGCCTCGGACGCCCCGGCATTAGCATGGATGTTCTGCTGTACAACTGGCTCATTGCCACCTCCGAGGAAAGCCCGAATCCCTACATTGGCTCCGGCGCCCTCGATGGTAATGGTATCCCCGCCGACTTCTTCAGCGATGTCCACATCCGCAAGGCGTTCTCGTATTCCTTCGACTTCGACACCCTGATCGCGGACGTGTTCACCGGCGAAGCCACTCAGTCCATCCAGTTGACCCTGCCCGGCATGCCCGGCTTCTTCCTCGACACCCCGCACTACTCCTTCGACCTCGAGAAAGCCGCTGAGGAATTCAAGCTGGCCGACCTCGACAAAGATGGCATCGCGGCTGGTGATGATCCCGAAGGTGACGTTTGGACCGTTGGTTTCCGCGTCCAGATGGCTTACAACCAGGGCAACCCCACCCGCCAGACCATTGCTGAGATTTTGGCTGGCAGTCTGTCTGAAGTCAATGAACTGTTCGTGGTCGAGACCCTCGGTCTCCCGTGGCCTGCTTACCTGCGTGCCCAGCGCGCCAAGCAGATCCCGATCATGACCGGTGGCTGGCTCGAAGACATCCACGACCCGCACAACTGGTACCAGCCCTACACCACCGGTACCTACGGCGGTCGCCAGTCCCTGCCCGATGACGTCAAGGCCCAGTTCAAGGATATTCTGGACCGCGGCGTTGCCGAGCTCGATCCCGTTGCCCGTGGTGAGATCTACCGGGAAGCCAACCAGCTCTATTACGATCTGGCTGTTGCTCTCCCCTTGATGACCACGACTAGCCACGGCTTCCAGCAGCGCTGGGTCGAGGGCGTCATCCTCAACCCGATCTTCCCCGGCCTCTACTACTACACCATCTACAAGAACTAAGCCGGTCGAAGTTCCGTAATTTTCTGGGGGCCTGGAAACAGGCCCCCAGAATTCTACAGAATTGTGGTTTCCAGAGTGAAAAGGAAACAGGTTTCATTTTCACTCTGGAAACCACAATTCTGTAGAATTCTGGGGGCCTGGAAACAGGCCCCCAGAAAATTACGGAACTTCGACCGGCTTAGTTCTTGTAGATGGTGTAGTAGTAGAGGCCGGGGAAGATCGGGTTGAGGATGACGCCCTCGACCCAGCGCT
>JAYRVQ010000443.1:0-1647 GCA_041918465.1 Anaerolineales bacterium | reverse complement strand
GTCTTCACGCAGTGGTACGTCAGCCGCTATTTCAAGATCGGCGGGCAACTTCCATTCGGGGTCATGATCCTGATCATCTTCATCATCGCCGCGTTAATCATGGCGGCAGGCTGGTGGTGGGATTCGCGGAGGGTGCGTCGCACCTGACAGCCAAAGAAATCCCGATAAGCAAGGTGCGACGCACTCGCGGGTTGCGGTATAATTCAGTCACTGAATTTTGACTTTTGCAAGGAGCATGAATGCCGACTGCCATCATCACAGGAATTACGGGACAGGATGGTTCCTACCTCGCTGAACTTTTACTTTCCAAAGGCTACAAAGTAGTGGGCGTGGCGCGCCGCGCCAGCACTGTTAATAATGAACGCATTGAACACCTGCTGGATGACATGCTTGTTGTCCAGGGTGACCTGTCTGATCAGGGCTCGCTCATCGCTTTAATGGAGGAGCACAAACCGGACGAAGTCTACAACCTGGCGGCGCAATCTTTCGTTCCCACCTCGTGGAACCAGCCCGCGTTGACGGGTGACGTGACCGCCCTTGGCGTGACGCGCATCCTCGAAGCCATCCGTTACGTTAACCCGAAGACTCGTTTCTATCAGGCCTCCTCCAGTGAGATGTTCGGCAAGGTGGTGGAAGTGCCACAGCGCGAGACCACCCCGTTCTACCCGCGCAGTCCCTATGGCGTTGCGAAAGTGTATGGACATTACATCACAGTCAACTACCGCGAGTCATTCAATCTCTTTGCTGTTTCGGGCATCCTCTTCAATCACGAGTCCCCGCGCCGCGGACTGGAATTCGTCACCCGCAAAATTGCGGACGGAGTGGCACGCATCAAATTGGGACTGACAAAAGAGTTGCGGCTCGGCAACCTCGAATCCCAGCGCGATTGGGGTTTCGCGGGCGACTACGTGGAAGCCATGTGGCGCATGTTGCAACAGGATAAGCCCGATAACTATGTGGTCGGCACTGCCGAGACTCATTCTGTGCAGGAATTCTGCGAGATCGCCTTTGGCCGCGTCGATCTGGACTATAAGGATTATGTCATCGTGGACGAGCGTTTCTACCGCCCCGCCGAAGTGGACCTGCTGGTTGCCGACGCAACCAAAGCGGGAAAAATCCTCGGCTGGGAACCGCAGGTCGAGTTTAAACAACTTGTCGAGATGATGGTAGACTCAGATATGAAACGCTTGAGCGCAAAAGCCGCGTAAGTTTTTCACCACGAAGGACATAAAGCTCACAAAGGAAATACGCTTGGTTTTGAGTTTCCTGGGTGGTCTTGGTGTCCTTTGTGTTTAGGTGTTCAAATCATGCCCCAACTTTCTCTCGTCGTCCCCGTTTTTAACGAAGAGCAAAACCTGCCTCTTCTCCTCGACGCTGTCTGCGCGGTGCTCGAACCGCTGGCGCGTCCGTGGGAAGTCATCTTTGTGGACGATGGCTCGCGCGACCACAGCGCGTCCGTGTTGGAGACGCTTTTTAAACGGGACCCGCTTCATGTCCGCGTGATCGAGTTCCGTCGCAACTTCGGTCAGACGGCCGCCATCGCGGCAGGCATCGATCATGCGCGCGGCGATGTCATCATCCTGCTCGATGCGGACCTCCAAAACGATCCCGCGGACATCCCGATGCTCCTCGCGAAACTGGATGAGG
>JAYRVQ010000442.1:0-3857 GCA_041918465.1 Anaerolineales bacterium | reverse complement strand
TTGTGGGTGCCGACCAGCGTGTGCTGACGCAGGGAAATGTGGTGGTCGGGAGTGGTGTCTCCACTGTCCCCACCCAACCCAGCGCCAACGGCATCACACTCATCGGCACGGTGACAGATTCCAGCACCGCTAAACCGGTCGCGAACGCGTATGTGTTTATCCTCGTCTCAGGCGTGAACTACGATTCGTGGGCCGCCGCCAACTATCCGGATGCCCAGATTCTGATGATGACCAAGACGGATTCGAACGGCAATTATCGTATGCCATCCACGTTCCCCCGTAACCAACCCTTCACGGTTGTCATCAGCGCCAAGGGATACTATGATAAATACGGCGATAACCTGGTCTGGTCAGATACAGATGCCTCGGAATACCGCATCGACGCGCAATTGAACAAGTAGGCAAGAAAGCAGAAGGCAGAAGCCCAACGACCGCGGTCGCTGGGCTTCTGTTTGTTTTGGATCTCCAGCAGTTGGACTGCTGGGTGTCGGGATTCATTCCAGCACAAAATTGTCAATCAGGCGGGTCTTGCCGATAAAGACGGCCATCGAAAGCAGGGACTTGTCCGTTACAGTGGTCAACTCCTCCAGCGTGTCATAATCTGCACAGGAAACGTATTGCTGGTTCGCAAGCGGCTCGGATGCGAGCACATCCGACATGGTCTTTCGCAACGCGTCCGCGTTCCGCTCACCGTTCTCATAGGCCGATTTGGCCGTTGTCAGTGCGCGGAAAAGGATGGGAGCCGCTGTCCGCTCCTCGGGGCTGAGGTAGCTGTTGCGACTCGACATTGCCAGACCGTCAGGTTCTCGAACGGTGGGGCAAACCACGATCTCAATGGGGAAGTTCAAATCGCGTGTCATCTTGCGGATGACGGCCGCCTGTTGGGCATCCTTTTGCCCGAAGTAGGCTTTCTGTGGCTGGACGGCGTTGAACAATTTGGTGACGACGGTCGTGACGCCTCGAAAGTGACCTGGGCGGGCCGCACCTTCGAGGGGCCTGGTCAGCCCTTCGACCTCCACCCACGTGCTGAAGCCGGGCAGGTACATCTCTTCGTTGGTTGGTGTCCAGACCAGGTCCACGCCAGCGGCTTCGAGCAGTTGCAGGTCGCGTTTCAGGTCACGCGGGTATTTGGACAGGTCTTCCGTTGGCCCGAACTGTGTCGGGTTAACGAAGATGCTGGCAATAACACCGCCGCATTCCTGGCGGGCGCGGCGGGCGAGCGAAACATGCCCCTCGTGCAGATAACCCATCGTGGGGACGAATCCAATCGTCCCGTCGAGAAGGAGGCGGGCGGAGCACAGTTCATCAAGGCCGGTGGCGATCATCATCTGTTTGTCCATGGCTTATCCTTGTGAATTATCAGACAATTCGGGCAAATTCCTCGTTGACTTATAGAAAATGTGTGCTACACTTTGTGTAGATTCAGAGAATAAAGGAGACAAAAATGGCTTACTCACACACCAACTCAAAAGGAAACACCTACTACTTGCATTCCAAAGGCAAGATGTTCTTCTTCTCACGCGAGGTCAAGGAAGGCGCTCTCGATGCCCTGCCTGCTGGTTACACTGTTGCTGAAATGAAGACCGGCATGCTGGTCTTGAAGAGAATTGCGGCGGAAGGTGAAGCGAAACCCGCAGAGAAGGCACAAGCCTCGTAAAGTATAACTCTGTTCGACACAATCCAATTGTTCTTTTAGAGAAAAGGAGCCCAAAATGACACGTACAGTTGCCTCTAAAGGTCCTGAAACGAAAGGCGGTGAATAATGCCCGCCCTTAACCGCGTTCAACTGATTGGCTATCTCGGGAAAGACCCCGAGAGCAAGTACACGCCCACGGGTAAAAAGGTTTGCCATTTCAGCATGGGCGTCACCCAGCGCTGGAAAACGGCTGGCGAGATGAAGGAATACACCGACTGGTTCAACATTGAAATTTGGGGACGGCTCGGCGAAGTAGCCCAGCAGTATCTCAAAAAAGGCAGTCTGGTATTCGTGGAAGGTCGCTTGAAAACCGACAAATACGAGGATAAGGAAAAAGGCGAGATGAAGTATTATACAAAAGTCGTCGCTCTCTCGCTCCAATTCCTTGACCGCAAACCTGCCGATGAGCCTGTCATGTCGGTGGAAGAAGACGCCGCAGGTTACGAAGCGTAATCGCGAGTGCGACGCACCCTCTCACAAAGAAGAAGTCCCTGAAGTTCACAAACTCTCAGGGACTTCGTTTTTGCACGTGCGTTCATTCATGAAATTCTTCGACTTGATATACCAGTACATCCAGGTGTTTTCGTCTCCACAGATCGGGGGCCGCGCCCATTTTGTGACACAGGTTTTCGAGAAAATCCTTCGCGTTGGGAAGTTTCTCCCAGACCTGCGGCAGGAAGGTGGCGCGGCGACTCCCATCGCGCAAGACAACACCGTCCACGTGGGGGCGGAGTTTGGCAAGTAAATCCTCGGCGTTGGAATATTCGAGCGGGACGGGGGCGGTCAATCGCGAGACCTCGAGGCTGATCCCGTTTAATTCGTTGACTTGTACGGGCGGGAAGCGGTAGTCCTCCAGCGCGGCGGAGATGGCGTGCTCGCGCACATCCTCTACGAGTGGCTGGTACGCTTCCAGCGCGCCGATGCAACCGCGCAGGTTGCCGCGTACCGTCAATGTGACGAAGGATGCGCCGTCCGCGCGCAGGGTCGGGGACAGGGAATCCCAGTCCAGCGGCGGGAGTTTTTCCCCGCGCACGCCCAATTCAAGAGCCTGCCGCGCCAAACGAAGCAGGGTTTGTTTTTCATCAGGAGTCAGTGGGTTGGATATTTGGCCCTCCGTAAAGAGGCGGTCATCTTCAAGATGACTGCCTCTTCGCGAGTTGATGATATTCACGATTGTGATATACCAGCGGATATTCTGCGGAGTGAACCTGTGCTTGCACAACTTCCGCTACGAACAGCGTGTTCACTCCCGCCGCGTAAGTGTGGACGACGCGGCAGTCGAGCCAGGCCAGGCCTTCGTCAAGGACGGACGCGCCACTGGGGAGAGTCTGGATCGTGAGACTTGTCATCCGTTCCGCGCCGTGCAATTTTCCAGCAAAGTTTTCGGCCAATTCCTTTTGTAGATTGGAAAGGATATTTACACTGAAAGCACGTGAGCGGTTGACGAGATCGAAGATGCGCGTATCGTTTTTCAGCACCACTGTCACCATCGGCGGATCGAGCGAAAGGGAGGTGAACGAGTTGACGGTCATGCCGTACGATTCGTTTTCATGCACCGTCATCAGCACTGCCACGCCGGTTGTCCACGCGCGCATGGCGCGGCGGAAATATTCGGGGTCGAAAGTCATGAATGATTTCTCCAGTCAGATTCATCATAACGAAGAGACAGGGGAGAGTCAAGACAGAAAACGATGGCCGGGATTCCCGTGAATTTTTCCTTGCCATTTCCCCGTCAATTGGTTACCATTATACGCAATGAACGCCGACTCAAAATCTTCTGCTCGACATCGGACGCGCCGCCCAACCCGGGCGCACGTGTTCGGACCGACGATACTGGTTGCCGTTTTTCTGGCCACGCTTTTCACCGCGTGGACTCCCTCCAGCCTTTCCATCGGCAATCTCTCGGACCAACTGTCGCTTCTTCTGACGCCGCGTCCGGTCAGCGGCGAAGGGACAGTTTCCACGCCCCAGCCTCCCCTGCGGATCGGTATTGTCGCGGGACATCTCGGCAACGACTCCGGCGCGGTCTGCACAGACGAGAATGACGAGGTCACGCTCACTGAGCAGGAAATGAATCAGAAGATCGCCCTGCTTGTGCAAAGCGCTCTCACCGCCCGAGGGTTTCAGGTGGACCTTTTGCAGGAATACGATACCCGCCTTG
>JAYRVQ010000441.1:0-1942 GCA_041918465.1 Anaerolineales bacterium | reverse complement strand
GCGAAAACTTCCCTTTGAAAAAACGAGGATGTACTCGTGTGTGTCGCGCAGGGTGGGGTTGCTCGCCGATTGCCACGATCCCCAGGCGGTGGACGCGCTGGCCGAGGCGCCCTTGTCCCAGATGATCTCGCCGCGCATGAGAAAACCCAGTTCGAGCATATCCGCGATCAACATGGCGTGGAGCGGGATGTACGGTTTGCGTCCCAGATTCGCCACGTTGATGCAGGCGCGTCCGCCCGGGACGAGCACGCGCCACGTCTCGGCCCAGACGCGTTTAAGGAACGCGAGATATTCCGTCAGCGAAAGATCTTCATCGTAATCCTTGCCCACATTGTACGGCGGCGAAGTGACCATGAGATGTACGCTCGCATCGGGCAGGTCTGACATTGACTCGGATGACGCGTGCAGGATGGAATCGAGTCGCGCAGCGGGGATGGGATTTTCAACATACGCTTCCTCCTGACCTTTGGGCTGGTCCGCGTATAGACGCGCGGAGTAGAACGCTGAGGCATCGTGTCCGACGCGTCCGGGCGAACCGAAAGAGGAGGTCTTGGTGGGTTTGCGGGGCATAGTTTAGCGATTGGCGATTAGCAATTAGCGGTCAGTGAAGAGAAAAAGTTGACTGGGCGAGAGTGGAGAAATTGTTTTCTCAAACTCCAACCTCGTCCGTTTGACGGCAGCGTGAAAGACGTAATCGAATCTTCCTGTCTCGTCGTGATCGTCAATGCTCATATGGGCATGAGAGTCTCCCGGAAAGAGGGGGACGAAGAATTTTCCGATGAGGGGCAGGAAGGTGAGAGCCTCGAAAGGATAGTATAACTTCCCAGAGTGGAGGCCGGGGTGTCGGAGAATCTCGGAGGAAACAGGGTCCACTTCGGGCGGGGGAGGAGGCGTCTGTCTTTCGAAGCAGGAAAGCCAGCGGGGGATGTAGTCGGTATGGGCGTAGAAGTCTTGCGCGGTGTGGAGCATCCGACCGAAAGCCCGCCATGCGGAGAGCGCGTCGCGATGCGCGAGCGCGGGTTGGACGAGGCCGCGCTGTTCTTCGATGTACGCGAGGGATTTTTCGATCTGGTTGTTGTCAAAGTGAAAATGGTCGTGGCCGAGTTGGTAGAGGAGATTGTCCTGCCCAATGTTGGCACGAATGATCGCATTGAGTGCACGCGGACTGATATCCGCGCCGATGGCCTGACGGGTGATCTCGATGTGATGAGGAACCAGCATCTTTATTTCAACCCCGTAAAGCGGTAGACCTGCACCGGCTGTTCACGCCCGCGCACAACAACAGGTTCGAGCGGTTCAGCGCTGATCGTATCGGCGACGATATCGAACGTGGTTTTTTGGAGCAGGATCTGGCCTGGCTCGGCGGCCACTTGCAGGCGCTGGGCCAGGTTAACCGTATCGCCGATGGCAGTGTAATTGAAGAGTTCGTTGGTGCCCACGTTGCCGATGATGGCCGGACCGGTGGCAATGCCGATGCGAAAGTTAAGATGATGGAGCGGTTCGGAGAAATTCTTTTGTAATTCAACGGAGCGGCGCAGGATGGTATGCGCGGCACGGACGGCGCGCAAGGCATGATCTTCCTGAAGGTCGGGAGTGTTCCAAAGCGCAAGGACGGCGTCGCCCATGAACTTGTCGAGCGTGCCTTCCTCTTCGAGGACAGCGTCTGCGGCGAGAGAGAGATAAGAGTTGAGAACTTTGAAGACCACTTCCGGGTTTTGTTTTTCGCTATAGGCGGTAAATCCGCTCAGGTCAGCGAAGAGAACGGTGACCGTTTCCTTGGTTCCGTCGAGGCGGAGGTTGCGCGGGTCGGCCAGCAGGCGGTCGCGGACGCGCGGGGCGACGACGCGGCCGAAGGTCTGGCGGATGCGTTCCTGTTCGGCCTCCAGATGGCGGCGCTCGGTCATGTCTTCAAAGAAGATGGTGGCGCCTTTGGCTTCGCGGT
>JAYRVQ010000440.1:0-8033 GCA_041918465.1 Anaerolineales bacterium | reverse complement strand
CGCCTACGCCCCGAGCGAGCCGCGTCACTACTTCGCGCAAATGCAGGCGTATCAGGTCATGCCCGATGAAGAGATGTTCGCAATCCAGGAAGTGGTTTTGAACGCCTCCGTGCAGGAGATCGTTTCGCGGCCAGGCGTCCGCGTCAACTGCGATGTGTGCGGGGAAGAGATTATGAACGAACGCGAAGTAAAGCAGGAGGGGCTTACCCTCTGTCGTGCCTGCGCGCATGGGGGCTATTATCAATCCATCCAAAATTCCATTCTTGAGATGGCTCAAATTCAGTAAATCACGGTTTTGTGAAATACCGCTGGAATCCGCCATTGCAAGCGTTCGTTGTGACATTTGCCCTGGCGGGCAGCGCCAGGGAGCAATCTCCGTGCACGAGGAGGATTGAACTGCGTTTAAAAGTCCAAAAATAGGTTATTGACAATTGACAAATTTAATGCAATAATATCGTTACCGGTATCATTACCGGTAACGTATTCGACAACTCCCTACTGACATGAAGACTAAAAAGCGCGTTGTGACCATTCAGGATGTAGCCAAAAAGGCTGGAGTTTCCGTATCAACCGTTTCTCGTGTGTTGAACGGCAAGGTTGATGTGGCGCGTGAGACCCAGGATCGAATCAGCGAAGTTATTTCTCAATTGGGGTATACATCAAACCTGGCTGCGAGAAGTATGCGTAGCCGCAAAAAGAATCTGATCGGGCTTGTGGTTCCGGACATCGGGTATCCATATGCAATTGAAATAATGAGGGGCATTGACCGGGCAATTGCAGAATCAAGTTTTGATCTGTTACTTTATACGACCGGGGGCATTCACAAGGCTGGCACCATTACTCGCGAACAACACTATGTTTCTTTGCTAAGCAACTCCCTGACTGATGGCGTGGTTGTGGTGGCAACTTCGGCATCAGACTTTATCACCGACGCGCCACTTGTCGCTGTAGATCCTCATGTGATCAGGCCAAATTATCCTTGCGTGCAGGGGACAAACTATCGCGGGGCATTGGACGCCATGAATTATCTCCTGGGCATGGGTCACCGGCGCATAGGTTTTATCAATGGAAGACCGGAAATTGGAAGCGCCCAAAATCGTCTGGCCGGATATCGGGATGCCCTCCTCAATAAAGGAATTGAGCCGGATGAAACATTGATTATGCCAGGAGATTTTTCTACAAAAACCGGCCATGAACGCGCTCTGCAATTGATGGCATTGGACAATCCGCCCACGGCAATTTTTGCAGCGAACGATCAGTCTGCAATTGGGGTATATCAGGCGGCCAGTGAATTAGGCTTGCGCATCCCGGAAGATTTATCTGTAGTAGGTTTTGACAACATATCGGAAGCCAAGCATATGGGCCTCACTACAGTGAATCAATTTCTCCCCGAGATGGGTTATATAGCCATCCAGATGCTGATTACATTGATTAATGAAAAGCCTCTTGAAGAACAAGTTCACATGATGCAAACCACTTTAATACAACGCGACTCTTGCCGGGCCTTGACAGGAGCCTAGTTAAACGATGATCAACAAGCCAGTTGCGATCATTTACAAAAAATTGCAGGAAAGGAGGTGGTTATAGTAGTAGTTAAATAAAAATGCAGGCCTTCTCTCCAACCTTGGCAGATGAAGGAAGGCCTGCGAAGTTGTGCGGAGATTTCTCCACACAAAGTTAGTATAACCTATTCAAAACTAAACTAGAAGGAGAAGAACCATGCGTAAGTCAATCGTGATTTTAATGAGTCTGCTGGTGGTTACCAGTATGCTCTTGACTGCCTGCGGTGGCGACAAGCCCACTGAGCCCCCTGCGACCCAGCCCCCTGCCGCGGAATTGAAGGGCACCCTGAATGTCTGGTCGTTCACGAATGAAATTAGGACCATGGCAATTGCCTTCCAAGGCAAGCACCCCCAGGTGAAAGTCGTTTACACCATGATCCCGATGACCAATGGTGAGTATCAGACCAAGGTCAAGGCTGCCGCGGGTACCGCCGACTCTCCAGATGTCGTTGCCCTGGAAGCCGCTTTCGTGAAGGAGTGGGTTGAGTCCGATCTCCTGGCGGACCTAAACGATTTGGTTCCGCTGACCAAAGAACTCAAGACCTATCCGGCTGTCGTTCAAGTTGGCACCTATGAGGGCATCACAAAAGGCTTTTCCTATCAGGCCACCCCAGGCGCTTTCTTCTATCGCCGAAGCATCGCGAAAGAGTGCCTTGGCACCGACGAACCTGACAAGGTTCAGGCCATGGTCGCGGATATGACCAAATTCACTGAAACCGCTGCCAAGATCAAAGCCTGCGGAACTGGCGACTACTACACGGTTGGAACCGGTGGCGAGTTGTTCACCCCCTTCCTTGCCAACCGCTCCCAGCCCTGGATTGTAGATGGCAAATTGGTTATCGATCCCAAAATCGTGGAATACGTTCGTTTCGCGAAGATGATGCGCGACAACGGCTACGAATCAGGAGCCACCCAATGGACTGAAGGTTGGTTCGCCGGCATGAATGACACGTTGAAGGATGCCGAAGGCACTCCCAAGAAAGTTTTCAGCTACTTCCTGCCCACCTGGGGTCTGCCCTACGTTTTGAGCCCCAACTCCACTCCAAAAGATGGCGGCGCTGGCACCGGTGGCGACTGGGCCATGATCAACGGCCCGCTGTCCTATCAATGGGGCGGCACCTGGGTCGGCGTTCTGGAAGGCAGTCCGAACAGCGAACTGGCGAAGGAATTTGTCAAGTTCGTTGCCCTCGATGAAGAGAACCTGACCAACTGGGCGACCGGCGTTTACACTAATGAGTATCTGAAGGCCATTGATCCGACCACACCCGATGATCAGGCTCAAGCCGCCGGAGATTTTGTCTCCAGTCAACTTGTGGTTGAGAAGATCACAGCCAGCTTCGATAACTCCACACTGGCCACCTTCCTCGGCGGACAGAATTCCTATGGAGCCTTCGCCAAGGCGGCCCCGAGCGTCAATGGCGCTTTGCTGACCGGATCTGACGACGCCATTCAGCGCGCCCTCAACGATCCGCTGGCCGCTTATCTCAGCGGAACCATGACCGAAGCAGAAATGTGGGCGGCATGGCTGGATGCAGTTCGGAATGAATTCCCCGACCTGATCATCCCCGAACCCCCCGTAAAGTAAGCCTGTACTAATAGTGGGTCAGTGTATCGCGAACATACACTGACCCACCCTGTTTTACAGAGACCTTTCGATGTATTGGCAGAGCCAATCTTTATCAACACAGGAGACAACATGAAACTTGTCAAATCCAGGCGAAATTACACCGGGTACATGTTCCTTGTGCCGTTCATCATTGGCTTTCTTGCCTTTGGCTTATATCCGGTGGTTAACACATTAGCGCTCAGTTTCACTGATGCCACCTTGATGACAAAGAGCAGTCATTTTATTGGAATCGATAACTTCAAGCGCTTATTCGCCGATGATGTTTTTATGAGAGCAGTGGGGAACACCTGGCTAATCTGGATTCTAAACTTCATCCCACAGATTGGCATTGCATTGTTATTATCAGTTCTTTTTACAAACGCCCGGCTCAAGATCAAGGCCGTTGGGGTCTGGCGGGCGATTTTCTTTTTGCCCAACCTGTTGATGCCGGCGGCGGTAGCCGCTTTGTTTAATGCGTTGTTTGCCTACTATGGACCTGCAAATCAATTCATGGTCAGGGCAGGATTCTTAGAAGAGGCCATGCGCTTTTTGGAGTCAATCTGGGTGACGCGCGGACTCGTGGTTTTCATCCAATGGTGGACGTGGTATGGACAAACAATAATCATCCTGATGGCAGGCATGACATCCATCCCCATTCCCCTTTACGAAGCCGCCATGGTGGATGGCGCAAGCGCATGGCAAATGTTTACACGGATTACCCTGCCGCTTCTAAAGCCCATTCTGATCTTCATCTTCATTACGTCACTGGTGGGCGGCATGCAGATGTTCGACATTCCATTCCTGTTGACAGATGGAAGAGGTTCGCCATTAAGTTCGATCCAAACGAATAATATCCTGATGTATATGAAGTTCGCCAGCAGTAAGGGACATATTGGAGCCTCCTCCTCCGTCGGCGTATTGATATTTATTATGACAAGCATTTGCGCTTTGGGCATATTCTATTTCCTGCGTGATAAAGATGCAGTTGACGCACAACCGACCAGAAAGTCACAATCCAAAAAGAACACAGCGAGGGTGCGATCATGAGTAGATACAAATTTGATACCATTGTATTTCGCTTTTTTGTCTACGCTCTGCTGTTTCTCTTGTTGATCATCACCATTGTCCCGATCTGGCTCCTGATCGTGAACTCAACCCGCTCCACGACCGAGATCCAACAGGGTATCAGTATTCTGCCCAGCACGCACTTGATGGAAAACTACCGGCTATTGCTCAGCAAGGGACTAAACCTGTCGAGAGGCTTCGCGAACAGCCTGTTTCTTGCTGTGGCATCGACGGTTATCACAGTCTACTTCTCGCTGTTGACAGCCTATGGGCTGGTTGTTTACAACTTCCCCGGCAAAAAACTGTTTTCCAACTTTATCATCCTGCTGGTCATGATTCCCATGCAACTTTCCATCGTCGGATTCTACCGGTTCATGTCCAAAATGGGATTGACAGATAATTACGTCGCGTTAATTCTTCCGTTGGTTGCAAATGCCGGCGCGGTTTTCTTCGGCAAACAATATCTCGAATCCATGGTGATTCAGGATTTGATAGACGCCGCCAGGATTGATGGCGCCAGTGAATTGGGCATCTTTCATAAGATCATGATGCCTCTGGCAGTGCCGGGCGCGGCCACCATGGGTATTTTTGCCTTTGTTGCATCCTGGAACAACTTCTTCAACGCCTTCATTCTGATCTCCTCCATCGAAAAATACACACTGCCCATGCTCGTACAAACACTGCGTGGCGACGTATATCGAACCGAATACGGCGCCATCTACCTCGGTCTGGCAATCACTATTGTGCCGATCATCATCATCTATGCCCTTTTCTCTCGGTATATTGTCAGCGGCATCGCCATGGGCGCATTGAAAGAATAAATTGTCAGAAACATTGTTTCAGGCAATCAAAATCCATGACCCACATTGAGGCATTATGCGCTATGGCCATTTCGATGACGCAAATCGCGAATATGTAATCACACAACCCGACACCCCCCTTCCCTGGATCAACTATCTGGGATCCGAAAAATACTTTGGCATCATCTCCAACACAGCAGGTGGGTATTCATTCTACACAGACGCACGCCTGCGACGCCTGACACGTTACCGTTACAACAACGCCCCACTGGACATGGGCGGGCGTTACATTTACTTGCGGGACGAAAACCCGCCTCAAACCGGACCTCGAGCCTGGTCGCCGTCATGGCAACCGACTCGTACCCCATTGGATGAATACGAATGTCGGCATGGAATGGGATACACCATCATCCGTTCCAAGCGTGCCGGGATCGAAGCCTCCACGCGCTACTTTGTCCCGTTGGGGGAAAACCTTGAAATCTGGGAACTGACTCTCACCAATCATCGCGAGAAAGCGGCCGACCTGTCCGTTTATTCAGCCGTGGAATTCAATCTCTGGGACGCGATGGATGACGCCACCAACTTCCAGCGCAATTACTCCATCGGCGAAGTGGAAGTGGTGGATGGTATCATCTACCACAAAACGGAATACCGCGAGCGCCGCGACCACTTTGCATATCTTGCCTGCTCCGAACCCGTGACCGGATTCGATACCCAACGGGAAGCCTTTCTGGGACCCTACCGAGGCTGGGATTCACCGTCTGCAGTGGAAACAGGAAAAATGTCCGGTTCGATCGCCAATGGCTGGCAACCTGTCGGCGCACAACAGGTCAAGATCCAATTGAAGGCCGGAGAGCGGAAAAAAGTCATCTTTATATTGGGGTATCACGAAAACAACGAAAGCGAAAAATTCGATCCCCCGCAATCGCAGGCCATTAATAAGCGAACCGTATTGCCCGTGATCCACCATTATCTCCAGGCGGATATGGTGGATGAAGCGTTCCAGTCTTTGCGGAAATACTGGGATGGACTGTTGGACAAGTTCCAGGTGACCACGCCAGATGAGCACACCAATCGTATGGTCAATATCTGGAACGCCTATCAGGTGATGATAACTTTTAACATGTCGCGTTCGGCTTCGTATTTCGAAAGCGGCATTGGGAGAGGCATGGGCTTCCGCGACTCAAATCAGGACCTGCTCGGTTTCATGCACCTGGTTCCAGAGCGGGCGCGCGAACGCATCCTAGGCCTGGCGGCCACACAGTTACCCGATGGTGGAGCCTATCATCAGTATCAAACGTTGACGAAGCGCGGCAACAATGATATCGGTAGTAATTTCAACGATGATCCGCTCTGGCTGGTTCTATCAGTGGCGGCCTACGTAAAAGAGACGGGGGATTGGAATATTCTGGACGAGTCAGTGCCGTACGATAACCAGCCCGGTAGCGAGGAATCACTTTCCGTGCATTTGCAACGCTCGCTCCAGTACACGCTCGACCGTCTCGGCCCGCACGGACTTCCGCTGATCGGCCGCGCGGATTGGAATGATTGCCTGAATCTGAACTGTTTTTCGGATTCTCCGGGACAGTCATTTCAAACCACAACCAATAAAGATGGCAAAATAGCGGAAAGCATCTTCATCGCGGGGTTATTCGTGCTGGCCGCGAAGGAGATGCAGGCACTGGCTGAAAATTACAAGTTAAAGATTGCAGGCTCCAACACCGATTGGAAACCCACGAACCTTTATACAAAGGCAGCCTTGAAAATGGAAGAAGTGATCTGGTCGCATGGTTGGGACGGCGAATGGTTCCGCCGCGCGTACGATAATTTTGGTTCACTGATCGGTTCCAAAGAATGTGAGGAAGGACAAATCTTCATTGAGCCGCAGGGCATTTGCATTATGGCTGGGCTTGGATCGGAAAACGGAAAGGCTCGCGCGGCTTTGGATTCGGTGGGAAGACATCTGGCTACGCCTCACGGCATTGTTCTACAGCAACCGGCTTACTCGCGCTATTATCTGAATCTTGGTGAGATTTCATCCTATCCGCCCGGATACAAGGAAAATGCCGGTGTTTTTTGTCACACCAATCCGTGGATCATGATCGCGGAGACGATGATCGGCCGCGCGGACCAGGCATACGATTATTACCTGCGCATCAATCCGTCTGCGCGGGAGGAGATTGGTGACGTGCATCGTTGCGAGCCGTACGTCTATGCCCAGATGATCGCGGGCAGAGACGCAGCCATACACGGCGAGGCCAAAAATTCCTGGCTAACCGGTGCAGCAGCATGGAATTACGTGGCAGTGACACAATGGATTCTGGGCATCCGCCCGACATATGAAGGATTACAGATCGCTCCAGTGATTCCATCGAGTTGGGACGGATTCGAAGCGGTACGCAACTTCAGGGGAGTCCGATACGAGATTCGGGTGAAGCGAAAAGGATCAGGAAACAATGTCCGCCTGGAAGTGGATGGAAATCCCGTTGAGGGGGTTGTTGTCCCCTCGCCGGTGAAAGAAACCCGGATCGTTAAAATTATTGCCTATGTCGGCGAATGAGGAAAATCGTCATGAATAAATTTGTTTTTCCGAACGGTTTTGTCTGGGGTGCGGCAACTGCATCCTATCAAATTGAAGGCGCGTGGAACGAGGGCGGCAAAGGGGAAAGTATCTGGGACCGTTTCAGTCACACGCCCGGCAAGGTGGACAATGCGGATACCGGCGATGTGGCCTGTGACCATTATCACCGCTGGAATGAAGATATAACGTTGATGAAGGGTTTGGGATTGAAAGCCTATCGGTTTTCGATTGCGTGGACGCGCATTCTGCCTGCAGGCCGCGGTAAAACCAATCAGGCCGGGATCGATTTTTACAACCAATTAGTGGACGCGTTGCTGGCCATCGGCATCGAGCCATATGTAACGCTCTACCACTGGGACCTGCCCCAACGCCTGCAACACGAAGGCGGCTGGCCGGCGCGTATGGTCGTGGACGCGTTT
>JAYRVQ010000439.1:0-4214 GCA_041918465.1 Anaerolineales bacterium | reverse complement strand
GGAATTGGGTTTCGCGCCGTTGCTGGCTGACGATATTATTTTGACTTCACTGGAAATGTCGCTGGGAGAGTTGCCGCTGATAGTGTCCCTGCCCGCAGATCAGGCGCTGAGACTCGGTCCACGCGTGATCGAGGCGGGCGCGGCGGCGGTGAGTTTGTCCGCGCCGAGGGGAGCATTGACCGTGGACGGTGGACAGTTGACCGAAGGGAGACTGTATGGCCCCAGTCTCTTCCCCCAAAGTTTGGAAACAGTGCGTCGATTAGTGGGAGCGGGTGTCCCTGTCATCGGCGGGGGAGGCGTCTACAAACGGGAGCAGGTCGAAGTCATGAAAGAGGCGGGGGCGATGGCCGTCCAATTGGACGCTGTGTTGTGGCGCGGGGGATTTTAGGTTTCGTCGAAAACCGTCCTTCGACTTCACTGCGCTCCGCTCACGAAGTCCCAATGTTCTTTCGGGAGGACTGCGTGGTGATTGGTTCCAAAACCCAGACGGAAATTTTTCGCGGGGCAGCGCGTTTTTCGTAGGCCGCGTAGCCTTTGTAATATTCGAGCGCGAGATTCCAGCAACGCGTCCGCTCTTCGCCATCGGTTTCGCGGGCAAGATGTTTTTTTGAGTTGCCATGCGCGTGGACAACACATTCGGGATGCGCACGCAAATTATGCACCCAGGCGGGATGATGTTTGCTTCCGAAGTTCGAGCCGATCAAGATGTATTTTTCGCCATCCAAAAATCCACCCAGCGGATGCGTGCGTCGTTGTCCCGTGTGCGCGCCGATGGTGTCCAACTCGATGGTCGGCAGAACCAACTCGGCGATAGTATGTTTGCCGCGCGTTAGGAACAATGCGATCTCATCCACAGGCTGAAGGATGTGCGACAAAACTGCCGATACAGGTTTCAACGCGAACAGGCGCAGGAAAAAACATTGAAGAGCGTTGGGTTTACGATTCACTTTTCCAGCCAGATGGTAACAGGCCCATTGTTGTGGATTTCGACCAGCATGTCCGCGCCAAAGACGCCCGTTTGCGTGGGGACTCCCTGCTCCCGTAAGAATGAAGCAAATCGCTCCACGAGCGGCGCGGCGACCTCGGGACGGGCCGCGTCAATGAATGAGGGCCGCCGTCCCTTCTGCGCGTCGGCGAAGAGCGTGAACTGCGAGACGGCGATGGCCGCGCCTTTCACATCCAGCACGGACAGGTTCATTTTCCCCGCATCATCTTCGAAAACGCGGAGCGTGGCGATCTTCTCCGCCATCCAACGCGCCTGCTCCTCCCCATCATTGTGACCAGCACCAAGCAAAACGACAAGACCATGTCCGATGGAGGAGATGGTCTTGCCGTCAATGGTGACGCTGGCTTTGGAAACTCGCTGGATCAATGCGCGCATGGGGAAAATTAAGAATAATGCGTAAAACGTAATTGGTTACGTTTTATTCAGGCAACTGCAACGCCGCGCGGACTTCCTTCATCGTCTCTTCGGCGATGGAACGGGCGCGGCGCGCGCCATCGTGGAGTACATCCCACACCTGTTCGGGCTTGGAGGCGATCTCGGCGCGGTTGGCGCGGAACGGTTCGAGATTCTTGTTCAGGTTCGCGGCAAAGCGTTTCTTGCAGTCCACGCAACCGAGCGCGGCGGTACGGCAGTCGCGATTGATCATATCAATTTCTTCCGATGAAGAAAAAATCTTGTGCATCGAGAAGACATTGCACACATCGGGGTTGCCCGGGTCATTGCGGCGCAAACGCGCCGGGTCGGTGACCATCTGCATCACGCGCTTACCCGTCTCCTCGGGCGTGGACGCGATCTCGATGTGATTGTTCAGGCTTTTGCCCATCTTCTCTTTGCCGTCGATGCCGAGCACCTTCGGCACTTCGGTATTCTTCATCTGCGGCTCGATCAACGCCTTGGTGTTGAAACGATAATTGAACGAGCGCACGATCTCGCGCGCAAATTCCAAATGCGGAGCCTGATCCACGCCAACGGGGACAACATCCGATTTGTAGAGCACGATATCGGCCGTCATCAACACGGGATACCCCACCAACCCATAGTTAATGTTCTCCGGTTGCTGGCGCACTTTTTCCTTGAAGGTCGGCAGGTCGGTGAGTTTGCCAAGCGGCGTCACCATCGAAAGAATGGTGTGCAACTCCGTCACCTGCGGCACGTGCGACTGCACAAACATGATCGTCTCTTCCGGGCGAATGCCCGCCGCCAGCCAGTCGAGCGCCATCTCGTAGGTGTTCTGGCGCAAGTTCAGAGTGTCCTCCACCGTGGTCAACGCGTGCAAATCTACGATGCAATAAACACAATTGTAGTCATCCTGCAACTTCACATAATTCTTGATGGCTCCCAAGTAATTTCCCAAATGCTGACGGCCTGTTGGCCGCGCGCCCGAAAAGACGCGTCCTTTTTTCGACATACTACCTCTCAGAAATTTATTTTTCGATCAACTTGCGGACAATGCCCGTCACTTCGCCCGCTTCCGCGTGACGTCCCAACTGCTTCTTCGAGAAGACCAGCGCCTCGTTCACGCGGACCTCGAACCTGCCTCCGTCCGAGGGAAGGAGCTCCAGCGATTGAATCTCGCTCTCGAACTCGCGCACCAGGTCACCTGCCAGGCCCACGGCCCGCTCGGTGTAGTGTCAAACAACGCAATACTGTATCGAAATTTTCAACACGGCGTCCCTCCGCAAAAAGTGTAAGAAAATTATAACATGCCGAGGATTGAGTCTTGCCAGTGACCTGTGCCCGCGCTATAATCTTTCCGCATTGAAATAAAAAAGAGGTACAGGAAAGATGCCAGTTTATACTTATCGTTGTGAATCGTGCGGTGTGCAATTTGAACGTCACCAGTTTTTCCACGATGCACCACTCAAAACCTGCCCCGAATGCAGGAAAAAATCGCTCAAGAAAGTCATGACCCCGGTTGGAATTGTGTTCAAAGGTTCAGGCTTCTACGCCACAGATCACAAATCCCCATCGGGACAGGTGAAACGCGAGAGCAAGAAAGATACTCCCGCCACAGAAACCAAGGCAACCACCGAAAGCAAGGAAACCAAAACCGCCGCAAAAGAAAGTTCGGAATAGGCGGCAGGAGCGGCGTCTCGCGACGTCGCATTTTTTATCTGGCATCAGCCGAAAGGAAAAATTCTCATGTCAATGGATGATATTCTCAAGTTACTGGTGGAATCCCGCCAGCAGGGACAGTCCCAGCAGCGCCCGTCTCAGCAGTCAGACCCAATGTCTGATTTGATTGGCGGTCTGCTCGGTGGCGGACAGTCGTCGGGCGGCGGTCAGGCCGACGCGATGGCCGGGATGCTCGGCAGTCTGCTCGGGGGCGGACAATCTCAATCGAGCGGGACCAGCCAACAGTCCAACGCGATGAGCGACGTGTTGGGGAGTCTGCTTGGAGGCGGTGGTCAGTCACAGACTAGTGGCGGCCAGTCCGATGCGATGGCTGGGATGCTGGGCAATCTGCTCGGTGGCGGACAATCGCAGACGAGCGGCCAGCAATCTGGATTGGGTGGGGTAATGAGCCTGCTCGAAATGTTTACAGGCTCTGGTCAGCAAAGCGGGTTCACCCAATCCTCAACAATGAGCAGTAACCCGATGATGGGTTTGATCCAGCCGCTGGTTGAGCCGCTGGCGAAAAAGTTGAAGATCCCGCCGCAATTGGCGATGATCGTGGTGTCGTTCGTTCTGCAGAAAATGCTTGCTCACCATCCCACTTCGGGACGCGACTCCACCCAATTTGACCTGGATGACCTGTTTAATCAGGTTGGCACTACGGGCAAGATCAACCCGGCAATGTTGCAGAACAGCGGTATGGTGGAGGAACTCTCGCGCGCCACAGGCATGGACCAGGCCACAGCGGCCAAGAGTCTCAACACCGCTTTCACGATGGTTGGACAGCGCGCATTAAAGACCGCCGGCAAACCTGTGGGAAGAACGTTGAAAGGCGCGGCCTCGTCTGGAAAGAAGATCACGCGCTAGATTTGACGAATCAAAAAACTGCGTCCGAGAGGGCGCAGTTTTTTTGATTCCGCTTGAGAGGTTTCATCCCTCCGTCGGTTAATCCTGGATCTTTCTCAAGTGGTTCCTTATTTTCAACTCATTAATACTCACCCAGATTGCCACAATAAAGCACAACAATATCGGTATCAGCCAAAAACTATTGTAACCGTATTTCAATATACCAATCATGGGAGTGCCCAGAGAG
>JAYRVQ010000438.1:0-2065 GCA_041918465.1 Anaerolineales bacterium | reverse complement strand
TATGTTCGGCAATGTATTGATTAAACGCCGCCGCTGAAAACGGACGGATCGTGGTGGTTTCTTCGCTCATGATTAATTTCTCCGCTCATAGACGTGGACAGCACATGTGGAACCTGTCGCGCCGACGTTGTGAGTCAACGCCAGATTGACATCGCCTGCCACTTGTCGTTCGCCTGCCTGACCTCGCATTTGCTTGAACACTTCGACAGCCTGTGCCACGCCTGAAGCGCCGACGGGATGTCCTTTTGCTTTCAATCCGCCTGAGGTGTTGATGGGCTTCGAGCCATTGCGGGCGGTCACGCCGTCTTCAGCGGCTTTGAAGCCTTCGCCTGGGGTAAAGAAACCGAGGTCTTCGCTGGCGATGACTTCCGCTATGGTGAAGCAATCATGCACTTCGGCAATGCGGATATCTTTTGCGGTTACGCCTGCCATTTCATATGCTTTTGTCGCAGCGGTCTTTGCGGCGGGGATGGCGGTCAATTCGGGGCGGTCGTGCAGGGCAGAGCCAGAAGCCTGTCCCGAACCGATGATATGAATGGGGTGATCTGTGAACTCGTGCATGCGTTCTTCGGCGACGAGCAATACTGCGGCGGCGCCGTCTGTTACGGGGGAGCAGTCAAATAGGCGAAGCGGCCACGCAACTGTCGGGTTGCCTGATTCGTCGTGGAGGAAATCCCAAATGGTGGACCATGTTGGGGCGGGTTTTCCCTTCTTGATCGCAGCCGCGACGCGTCCTTCCATCCACTTTTGAATGGTGACTCCAAATTGGGCATATGGATTCAGGGAAGCATTGTCGTGATTCTTGATCGCGACGTTCATGAGATGTTCGGGCTTCATTCCGTAGCGGTGCATGTACGCGGAAGCCATGGCTGCATAAAAGCCAGGGAAGGTGAAGCCAGCGGGAATTTCAAACGGGACGTCCGCCGCGGTGGCGAGCGCATCGGTGACGCCTGCAGTGTTGAGCCCAGTCATTCGTTCCGCACCGCCGACGAGCACGACATCGTACATGCCTGAGGCAATTGCCATCACGCCCTGACGAATCGCCAGCCCACCTGAGGCGCAAGCGCCTTCCACGCGTGTGGCGGGTATTGGCGTCAGCCCAACAGCGTCCGCAAGAAGCGGAGCGGTGTGCGCCTGATGTTCGAACTGGTCACTGGAGAAATTCCCGACATAAAGCGATTCAATGACTGACGGGTCAAGACCTTTGTCTATCGACTTCGTCATTTCCTTGAATGCTTCAACAAAAAGATCGCGGCTGTTCTTTTCTGCAAACGCCCCGAACTTGGACATACCTGCGCCGACAATTGCAACTCCGCGCGACAGGGGTTTTGATTTAGGCATAAAGCCTCCTCATAGTGGATGGTGAATAGTGGGTAGTGGTCAGTGGGATTTTCCATCCACTTCACACTACCCACTACACACTATTTATTTCAATGCTTTCCCAAACGCTGCCATGAACTCTTCTGGTTTTTCAACGTAGGGCGTGTGACCTGTATCTGCGATGACAACTTCTTCGAACGAGCCGCCCTGCGCTGCATACTTTTCGAGCAGACTGCGGGTCTGTCCAACCATCGGCTGGGGAGGATAGACCTCTTCACCGGGCCAGCCGGGGACATAGCCCAACTTGCCGAGGGTGCCGAAATCAAAGAAGGAATTGTCAGAAACGATCATGTCCGAGTCGCCGCGAATCCAAAGAATGGAAGGCTTGCTTGCTGCGCCGACGAATTTCTCCACGCTGTCGCCAACATACTTGGGAGAAAGCGCGTTGATCGGGCCAAATTTTCCAGGCGCAACATTCGGCCAATTGCCTGAGGGGACAAAGTCACCTGGGTATTTTTGTTCGCCAACTTTTTCGGTCATGAGCGAGGAGAGCAGATCTTCTTCACGGGCAGGAACGAAAGGCGGCTTCCAGTAGAAACCGTTCATCACCACGCGCGGTGAAGCCTGCGGATTGTCCGTGCTGCGATCACCAGCGGCCATCAATTTGGGGAAGTCGGGGTTGACAACGCCGCCGCCTGAACCTGCAAAGTCATCGTAGCAGGGTGTGCCATCGAGACCCTTCGAG
>JAYRVQ010000437.1:0-3153 GCA_041918465.1 Anaerolineales bacterium | reverse complement strand
GGAAGCATTTGGGACGTGGGCTGTTATCCCATCTCGTACGCGCGCATGCTCGCGGGGGAGGAACCCGCCGAAGTTTTTGGCTGGCAGGTTTCAGGTCCGGGCGGAAGCGACATGAGGTTCGTCGGGCAGATGCGCTTTGTAAACGGAGTCCACGCTCAATTCGATTCAGGCTTCCAATCCCCAACTCGCACACACATCGAGATCGTTGGCACAGACGCGTCGCTTTTGATCCCATTACCGTTCAATCCCGGACTCAAGAGCGAGATTTTTTTTCAGGGCGGCGGGCGCGAGGAAAAGATCAGGATCAAAGGGCAGGAGTTGTACATGGGCGAAGTGGATGACATGTGCGACGCCATCCTGCTCGGCAAACCGCCGCGCGTCTCACTGGACGACAGTCGCGGCAACCTGATGACAATCCTTGCTCTTTTGGAATCTGCCAATACCGGGAAACCGGTTCGACTATAATTGCGCCGCAAATTCAAAACCACCAAGGAACGAACCACATGACCACTCCCAACTGGGTGCAAGACGCTGTCTTCTACCAAATTTTCCCCGACCGCTTCGCAAAAAGCAAACGCAATCCTGCTGGCAATCTGCCTTTCGATCCCTGGGACACACCACCTACCATCCACGGCTTTAAAGGCGGCGACCTGTATGGTGTGGCTGAGAAACTGGATTACCTGCACAACCTCGGCATTACCGCCATCTATTTGAATCCGATCTTCGCCTCGGCCAGTAATCACCGTTACCACACTTACGATTACTACAACGTGGATCCGCTCCTCGGTGGCAATGACGCGTTGCGCGTCCTCATCGCCGAAGCGCATCAGCGCGGGATGAAGGTTGTTTTGGACGGTGTGTTCAATCACGCCTCGCGCGGCTTCTGGCAATTTCATCACGTGCTGGAAACGGGCGCGGCCTCCCCGTATCGGGATTGGTTCCATTATGATGAAGAACGGCTGAATGGAAAGAAACACTGGGGCGCATATCCCACCAAACAGGAAGAGGAATCCATTCAGAACGAGGGCAGTCTTAAGGGAATCGGCTATCAAGCCTGGTGGAATCTACCTGCTTTGCCAAAGTTCAACACGAACACTCCCTCCGTGCGCGCCTTCCTCTTTAACGTGGCCGAGTATTGGATCAAATTTGGCATAGACGGCTGGCGACTGGATGTGGCCGCCGACATTGATGACGATTCGTTCTGGCAGGAATTCCGCCGCCGCGTGCGCGCCGTCAACCCTGAAGCCTACATCGTCGCCGAGATCTGGCACGAAGCCCAGCGCTGGTTGCAAGGCGACCAGTTCGATGCCACGATGAACTACCTCGTCACCGCCGCGGCGCTCCCGTTCTTTTCGGGAAAACATCTCGACATGCACATCGTCAACCAGGCAGGCGGATATAACGGACGCGTCCGTCCTGAAATGTCGGCCAACGATTTTGCGAACGAGATCGACCGCCTGCTCCATCTCTACAAACCTGAGATCACCTACTCGCAACTCAACCTGCTCGACAGCCACGACACGCCGCGCTTTATCTCCTGCGCGCGCGGCGACCAGGCCTCGCTAAAACTGGCCTGGCTTTTTATGCTGACCTTCCCGGGCGCACCCTGCATTTATTACGGCGACGAAGTCGGCGTGGATGGCGAGCACGATCCCGACTGCCGCAAGTCCTTCCCGTGGGATGAAAGCAAATGGAACCGCGATCTGTTGGATTATCTCAAGTCTGCCATCTCCCTCCGCAAGACTCACCCCTCGCTTCGTCGCGGGACCTTCAGCCGCCTCTGGTCTACGGACGGGGTCTATGCCTTTGGGCGCGCGCTGGAAGGCGAGTCGCTTATCGTGGCGCTGAATGCGTCCGACGAACCGCGACGGGTTGAAGTCCAGAGCGAGGCGAAGAAAAAACCGAAGGCGCTGTTCGGCCAACCAGCGGATGTTGAGTCCAGTCATGGAAAACTCCGCTTTGTCATCCCCGCCCGAAGCGGCGTGGCGCTGGGGTGATTTGTAGAACACGGAACAGGGCAGGACGAGCGCGCGCTCGTCCTGTTTTTTTTAAGATGTCGGTTTTTGGCAGTTTTTCCCGGGGTTTCATGCCATAATTGAATCACAACCAATCCGACCGCCTTGTGTTTATTTCTACAAGGGAAATAGTTCTTAAAGTCCATTACCGTTTCAGCGAACCATCAGGAGTCGCCATGACTGACAAGAACACGGAGATTGAAAAACTGATCGCCATGTTCCAAAGCCCAAAAGCGGACGTGCGCTACGGAGCCTGTGAGTTGTTGCGCGTCGCGCCGACGCTCACGCCCGAGGCGATCGCCGCACTCCAGGAAATTCTCAACGACCCCGACCCAAACGTGGCAGAGGCGGCGCAGAGAGCCTTGTCTTTGCATCTCACGCCAGAGGTTCGGAAAGATAAGCCAGTAGAATTAAAATCCAACCCGCAGATCGAGGAGGCGCGTAGGGCGTATCGCTGGTTGTGGTTTTCGCCAATTTTCACCGTGCCGACCATGGCTATACTGTGGTGGAACGATCTCGGTTATGAGATTCTGTGCAGAAATTTATTCAGCTGTAATGATGACTTGTGGGAATGGATTGCCATCGCTTCAGCGATCATGCTTCCATCCCTTTGGCATCTTGTCCTGCTAGTACAGGTTCTTTCAGAAAAGCGCACCTTCGTTCGCTGGCATGGATGGCAGGCCTTGATGCTTGCTGGAATCCGCACGGCCATTCCTCTGTGTTTTGTTTTGGCGGATTTGTGGATTCGAACGAATGATACAAGGCAAGGCTCTTATCGGTCTGGGTATAACAATATTTACCAGTTGGCGTTTTTCTTTGTTTTTGTGATCTACGTGGCGGGAACTTCATGGGGGCAGACTCAAGCCGTGGCTGGCGATTGCTGGCTGATGCGCAAACGCGGAATGGAAAAGGATTTGCCGAATTTATCGCAGGTTCAATCACAACCAACTCTTGACACAGACTTGATCTACACACTGGAGGATTCCGATGGACAATAAAACCAATGACGCAAACGATGCAAGATCGCAACGTCAGGTTTTGGATGAAATGCTGGCCGACATGCGAAGCGGTGACGAGGAGCTCGTCCTTGCTGCGATTGCCGACCTGGGAACGATCAATTTCAGCAGTGACGCCATTG
>JAYRVQ010000436.1:0-1781 GCA_041918465.1 Anaerolineales bacterium | reverse complement strand
CGTCTCGGCCCCCCGACGTGGGGACTTCGTGACGCCGATGCAGACCGACCCGTCCACGCTGAGCGTGCAGGAGAAACTGGATCGGGTGCGCGAGATGCAGCACTTCGCCAAAGGCCTCGACCCGCGCATCGTCAACTGCCAGATGTTGTACCGCGAATCGAACGAATATTCCGTCTTCGCCAATCCAAACACCGACGTGGGACAACGCGTCCTGCGCATCGTGCTTTACATGTTCGTGTTCGTAGCCGGCGAGGACGGCCAGGTGCGCTACAACTGGCAGAGCAAAGGCGCCACCGGTGGATGGGAGCAGGCCCAATTCAGCGAAGAGGAAATGCGCAAGGTGATCGACGGCGCGGTGGCCCTGCTGACAGCAGAACGCATCGAGCCGGGCGAGTACCAGTTCATCTCGGCGCCGGGCGTCAGTGGCGTAATCGCACATGAGTCGTTCGGTCACGGCGTGGAAACCGACATGTTCATCAAGGAACGCGCCAAGGCCGCTCATTTCATCGACAAGGTGGTTGGTTCCTCGCTCGTCAACATTTACGACGACCCCAGCCTGCCCGGTGCCCACGGCTCGTTTTTCTTCGATGACGAAGGCATGGAGTCCAGCTCCACGCAGATCGTGGAGAACGGACTCTTCCGCCGCGGCATCACTGACTTTTATTCGGCTACCGCACTCGGCATCCCGCGTTCCTCCAACGGCCGCCGACAGGATTACAGCCGCAAAGCCTACGCGCGCATGAGCAACACCTTCTTCGGCAAGGGCACCTCCTCGCTGGAAGACATGATCGCGCAGGTGGACCACGGCATTTATCTCGACAAGTGGTCCTCGGGCATGGAAGACCCGAAGGGCTGGGGCATCCAGGTCACGTGTCACTACGGGCATGAGATCAAAGGCGGAAGGATCACGGACCGCGTCTTCGCCCCCATCGGCATTTCGGGCTACGTCCCCGATGTGCTGGGAAGCGTCTCTGCCGTGAGCAATCAATTCAAACTCGACCCGGGCGGCTGTGGCAAAGGCCACAAGGAAATGGTTTCGGTCTCCTCCGGCGGGCCACATTTGCTGATGAAAGCGAGGCTGGGATGATGTTGCAGAAAATCATCGAAGCGCTCAAAGCGCGGAACGAACTCTCGGGCTGGTCGGTGCGGCACAACGTCACGCGCGAGGCGCAGGTGTATTTGATCGGTCAAAAGATGGAAGCCCAGCGCCTGACCGGCGAGGAAAATTTCCGCATCGAGGTCTTCCGCCAGAAAACCGATTCCGATGGAAAAATCGGCATGGGCACGGGCGAAGTCACCCTGCTCCCCGATGGGAACGTGGCGAAGGCCATTGACACCGCCTCGCTCGTGGCTGAGTTGGTTTCGAACCCTGTTTATTCGATTCCCGCGCCAGCCGCGATCCCCGATGTGCCCCTGTTGGATGAAGACGTTTCACGCGACCCGCTCGGCGCGCTGGACCGCGTCACGCGGGACATGCTGGCGGCCGCATCAAAACTGGACGACGCGCGGCTGACCTCTGCGGAGGCCTTCGCGGAGATCGAGACCGTGCACCACGTCAACAGCCGCGGCGTGGACGCGGAACAGACCTCCTCGAGCGTCAGTATGGAATTCGTCCTGCAAGCCAAAAAGGGTGAGCAGGAAGTGGAAAGTTTCCGCGAGTTGACGCGCCGCCGCGTCGCGGACTTGAACATCGAATCCAAAATTACCCGCAACGCCCGCTTCACGCGTGACCTGCTGGAGGCCAGCGCGCCCCCCGCGTGGCAGGGACCGGTGGTGATGCG
>JAYRVQ010000435.1:0-3419 GCA_041918465.1 Anaerolineales bacterium | reverse complement strand
TCTACACCGCGCGCCTGCTGGAGGATTTCCCATCCGTGCGCGAAAAATACGCGCGCCGATTCGTTCACGTTCTGGTGGATGAATTTCAGGATACCAATCTCGCGCAATATAGTTTGATCCGTCATTTGGCCTCGGCGCATAAAAATGTATTTTGCGTGGGTGACCCCGATCAATCGGTCTACCGCTGGCGCGGCGCGGACTACCGCAACGTGCAACGCTTCGAATCCGACTACCCCGACGCGCAGGTGATCCTGCTCGAGCAAAACTATCGCTCGAAACAAATCATCCTCGACGCGGCCATGTCGGTCATTGACCGCGCCCAGCATCGCCGCAAGAAAAAACTCTTCACCGAGCGCGGCGAGGGCGAGAAAATATTTTTCTACGAAGCGCCCGACGATTACGCCGAAGCCTCCTTCGTGGTGGATACCATCGCGCAGTTGGTCGCGTCCCGCCAGCACGAGCCAGGCGAATGCGCGGTGATGTATCGCACCAACGCCATGTCCCGTTTGCTGGAAGAAGCCTTCCTCGCCGCGCGCCTGCCATATCGCCTCGTCGGCGCGCAGAGATTCTACGGACGACGCGAAGTGAAAGACATCATCTGCTTCCTGCGCCTCGTTCACAACCCCGCCGACGAAGCCAGCCTCGACCGCGTCATCAACGTCCCCAAGCGCGGCATCGGCGATAAAGCCCTCACCACCCTCCACATGGTCGCGCGTCAAAACAATCTCGCGCCCGGTGTCGTCCTGCTCGACCTCGCCCGCGGCTCCGACTCTCCATTTTGGAGTCAATTCGCGGGCCGCGCCGCGCTGCCCCTCGCGGACTTTGGCGCGTCGCTCGCCAATTGGAAAACCGCTGCGCCGGCGCTCACCGTCCCCGAACTCTTCGACCGCATCGTCAACGACCTCAACTACAAAGACTACATTGACGATCAAACCGAAGAGGGCGAAGACCGCTGGGAGAACGTACAAGAATTGAAACGTCTCGCGCTCGATTACGCCACGCGCACGCTCGAAGAGTTCCTCGAAAACGTGGCGCTCGTCGCCGACCAGGACACCATCACCGACGCCAACGCGCCCACCCTGCTCACCCTCCACGCCGCGAAAGGCCTCGAGTTCGGCGCGGTCTTCATCGTCGGCCTCGACGATGGCATCCTGCCGCACAGCCGCTCCTTCGATGAACCCGAAGCGATGGAGGAGGAACGCCGCCTCTTTTACGTCGGCATCACGCGCGCGAAAGATAGACTCTATTTAATTCGATCCGTCCAACGCGGTGGACGCGGCCTCTCCGAGGAGACCTTCCCCTCGCGCTATCTCGACGATCTGCCTGCGGACTTGATTCAGGGACGTTCGCGCACGGGACGTTCCCTCCGCTCCCGCGCGGCCGTTACTAACTGGTCGCTTCCGTCTGGACCTCGCGCGGCTCCCGTTATCGAAGCCAAATTCCGCGCAGGGACACGCGTCAAACACGCCACCTGGGGCGAGGGCATCATCCTTAACTCCCGCCTCGACGGCGACGACGAACTCGTGGACGTAGTCTTCGAGTCGGTTGGCATTAAACGTCTCGCCGCGAGCTTGGCGAATTTGAAAATCATTTAATGACCATGGACAACGGACGATACACCATTCTCCATGATCCATTCTCAAAGGAACCCACCATGAACTTCCAATCCCTTCCCACCGAAGCAAAGTCCATCCTCGCCATGACATGGCAGGATTACGAACCATATTTCAGCGACCTCGAGTCGCGTATCCTCAACGTGTCCACCCTCGACACGTGGATGGATGAATGGTCTGCGCTCGCCTCCTGCGTGGACGAGCAGTTCACGCGCCTGCAAATTCTCACCACCCAGCACACCGCCGATGAAGATGTCCAAAAACGCTACGCAGATTTCATTGACCAGATCCAGCTCCCCGTAAAAACCGCCGACCAAAATCTCAAGCAAAAACTGCTCGCCAGTGGATTGCAACCCAAAGGCTACACAGTCGCATTCAAGATGATGAAGAGCGAAGCCGACATCTTCAACACCGACAACCTGCCCTTGCTGGCCGAGGAACAGAAACTGGTCACCGAGTACGATAAGATCATGGGCGCTACCACCGTCATGTGGGAAGGGGAGGAAAAAACCTTCTGGCAGATGGTCACGATCTATTCATATGAGACCGACCGCGCGGTGCGCGAACGCGCCTGGAAAGCCATCAGGGATCGCGTGTACCAAAACCGCGACGCCATCAACGAACTGTGGGGCAAATTCATGGCGGTACGACAACAGATCACGAAAAATGCCGGCCTCCCCGATTACCGTGCTTATACGTGGAAACAACGCTTCCGCTTCGATTACGCGCCCGAAGATTGCAAATCCTTCCACGCGGCCATCGAGAAAGTGGTTGTGCCAGCCGCGCAGCGCGTTATCGAGCGGCGACAAAAGAGACTCGGCCTCGATGCGACGCGTCCCTGGGATACGAGCGTGGATCAGTTCGGTGGTCCCACGTTGCGACCCGCCCAAACCGTCGCGGAGCTGAACGAGCGGACGTTAAATGTCTTCGAGCAGGTGGATCCCCAATTCCGCAAGTATTATCAGTCCATGATGGAAAAGAACCTGCTCGATCTCGACAGCCGCAAGAACAAAGCCAGCGGCGCGTACAGCCTCGGCTTCAATGTGGCGCGCCTGCCGTTCATCTTTATGAGTCACACGAATTCGCCCATCGATGTAGCGATCCTGCTCCACGAGGGCGGACACGCCTTCCATACCTTCGAGTCGGCGCACCTGCGTTTCCACCAAAAAGCCGAGATCTACGTTCCCGCCGAATTCGCGGAGGTTGCATCAATGAGCATGGAACTTCTCGCCTCGCCCTACCTCTCCAAAGAACGCGGCGGATACTACACCGACGAGGAATGTGCCCGCTCGCGCATCGAACACCTGGAAGGCATCATCACTTTCTGGCCTTACATGGCGCTGGTGGACGCGTTCCAGCATTGGATTTACGAAAATCCTGCCGAGGCCTCCGACGGTCAACGCTGTGAGATCAAGTGGGGCGAGTTATGGGATCGCTTCATAAAAGGCGTTGATTACAGCGGCCTTGAGAAATACAGAAACATATACTGGCACCAGCAGGGACATATCCACACCACGCCCTTCTATTATGTGGAATATGGGCTGGCACAACTCGGTGCGGTGCAAGTCTTTGCCAACGCGCGCAAGGATCAAAAGAAAGCCGTGGAAAATTATCGCAAGGCGTTATCGCTTGGCTCCACCGTCTCCCTGCCCGAACTATTCGCGACCGCGGGCGCGAAGTTCGCTTTCGACGCGGACACATTGAAGCAGGCCGTGGATCTGCTGGAGGAAGTGATCGAGGAGCAGGAAGCCAGGCTGTCGTGAATTTGTGGCTGAGATTTCTTTACGCGCTCTACCGCTTGTACAT
>JAYRVQ010000434.1:0-9557 GCA_041918465.1 Anaerolineales bacterium | reverse complement strand
GGTTCGCTCGGGCTGGGTGCGCGTTATCCTGACGAACTCCGGAACAGAACCGCACCACGTTCAGTTCCTGCGCTTGAACGATGGCGTGACAGTGGCTCAGTTCGAGGAAGCCTTGAAGCAGGGAGAAGGCCCCGCGCTGGCGATGACGAAACAGGTCGGCGGCGTGGGCGCGGTCCATCCCGGTGGAGTTGCACAGGCAGTTCTCAATTTGCCTGCTGGCGAATATGTGCTTCTGTGCTTCATCCCTTCGCCAAGCGACAGTGTGGCGCATCACGCCAAGGGCATGCTCAAGAGTCTCACCGTCCGCGATGAAAGCGGACACGGCAATGAACCTTCGGCGGATCTGACGCTCAAGTTGAAGGACTTCGCATTCGAAATGCCTGAATCGCTATCGGCTGGCCCGTTGACAATTCAGGTATCCAATGAAGGTCCCGAGCCTCACGAGTTCAACATCCTGCGGCTGGAGGAAGGCAAGACCGTCAGCGATGTGATGGCATTCCTGAACGGGGGAGGCGGGCCGCCGCCGTTCGCTCCCGTTGGCGGTATGAACGGGTTGGATGTGGGAGCCGTCGGTTACGCGGAACTCAATCTCACGCCGGGTACCTACGTTGCCATCTGCAACATCCCCAGTCCCAAGGCTGAAGGGCATCCGCACTTCACACTTGGCATGATCAAGCAGTTCACAGTGCAATAAACTTCGTAAAAAAAGCAGGGCAGGAATTTCCTGCCCTGCTTTGCTTTAATCCAACAGCGCTTCAATCGCGCGGTTGTTATCCGAGAGGCGCTCGGCCAACAAGCGCGCCACCCATTCATGCAGGGCCGCCGCGGCCTGTGGGGCTTCAGTCTCCATCCTCATCAAAGCCTCCGTGGAAAGGCGGTAGAGCACACTCTTTTGCAGGGTGATCACATCCGCGGTGCGCGTCTGTTTAAGATACATCCCCATCTCGCCGATGACCGTCCCACTGCGGATGCTTCGCAGGCGGATGACCTCGTTATCGGGCGTGACCAGCTGAATGTTGAGACTTCCCGACTCGACGAAATACATCGCGTCTGGCGGCTCGCCGCGTCGCATCAACGGGACGTCTGCTTCCGCTTCGACGCGTTCGAGGTATCTGAAGAGGGATTCCACCAATTCGGGATGCGGGAACGTCTGCTTCAATTGGGACTGGATGGTGGTCGCGATGAACTCTGTGGAGGCCTCGTTCTTCATTAACAGCATGTTCTCGCACCACTCCATGCCGTGATCCAGCGAGGGGAAGAACTGCACACGCTGATCGCCCGCGAAACCACCCTGCTCCATCTGGCGGCGCATCAGCGGCGACACCTGCGTGAGCACGAGGTAGATGTCGTGCAGGTCGGCCAACTGTCTCATGCGGACGAAGGAGGAGACCACCGAGGAGTCCAGGTTGTGGACGCGATGGAAGTCGAGGATGATGAATTTTTCCTTGAAGGTTGGATCTTCCAGAATTTCGCGCACGCGGTTCAGAATGCCGTTGGATGTGCCGAAGAAGATGAATCCCTGCAAGCGGAAAATGTGGATGGCCTCGCCGCGCTGGTTGAGCAGGTCGCGCTGAATGGCGGGACGCTCCACTTTGCTGTGATAGATACGTCCATTGAGCGTGTCGCGCACATTATTGACTTTGGCATATTTGAATACGAATAACAAAATGGAAATTGCCACACCCGCGATAACCCCCTCGAGGAATCCCACCGAGCCGATCACGAAGAGGATGACCCAGATTAACGCGTAGTCTGCGAGCGGCAGTTTCGGGCGCGCGTCGTACAGCCAGTCCACGAGGAAGGAGAGACCAAGCATCAGTAACATGCCATTCAAAAAAGCGACAGGCAGGTAACTGATGAACGATCCACCTGCAAACAGGACGAGCGCACAGATCAGCGCGGCGGTGAGACTGACGACGCGCGTTTTTGCTCCCATGCGTTGCGCTAGCGATGTTGCACCCAAAAGGTGATAGCCCGCGGGTCCGCCGCCGAGACCGGCGATCAGGTTGGAGAGTCCTGCCACGCGTAGTTCGCGATTCAGGTCGATGTCCCGTTTGGCGACCAGTTCCAGCGCAGAGGCGTTTAGGAGAAACGCGATCAGGCTGACGAGGGGAATGATCGCCAGCGAGTCCAACGCGCCTCGCAGCGCGGCCCACTCCACGTCCGCGAGATGCGAGGGGAGAAACGGTCGCCAGAGTCCGCCCGAGGCGAAGGGTTGCATGAATAGTCCCGCAGTGCGCGCTTCATCGAATGTCATCCCGCGTAAAAAAATAAGTCCATAAAAAATGGCAATCCCGCCCAGCACAATGCCCGGCCAGATGAGGAAGTGGTTGAATTTTCGCAGGATGAGCAGGACGGCGACCGCGAAGACCGTGCCCGGTACCCAATGGAAAAGTGTCTCAGCAGTGAACAGGGAGGGAAGCGCGGCGAGGCTGAGACTTTGGCCGGTCATCACTTCGAGAGAGCCGCGCGTGATGAGCCAGCCTGTGCCTGCCAGGAATCCGCCGATGACGGGGTAGGGGATGTAACGAACGAGGTTGCCGAGTTTGAACTGGCCGATGAGGAAGAAAGCCAGTCCGGTTGCCAGGGTGGACAGAAGGATGCCGACCACCACAGTATGGTACGCGGCTTCGGGGTTTGTCGCGCCTGCCAGCCCGGATGCGACTCCTGCCGCCCCAACCGCGATCAACGCGGCGGGTCCATCTTGTGGACCGATGGCCGCGCCCGGCAGGGAACTGAGCGCCGCGACCATCAGTCCCATCACCAGACCGCTGAATAGCATCAACCCGATTCCGCGTGGGACGAGAGGGCTGAGTTCACCGGAAAAGATGAAGGAGGCCAGCGAGATGCTGAGTGTGACGACAATAATTCCAACCACAATTCCCGCGGTGATGCCGGGGATGAGGGTTTTTGTGTCTACAGATGGGACGCGGGTATTTTCTAACATGTCTCTCCTTTGGCGAAGGAAGGAATAGCACAATGAATGCGACCGAATGTGTCGCATTTTATCCCATAACCCTGTTCTCTGGGAAAAGAAAAGAGCGCGGAGTAGTTTTCTCGGCGCTCAAGGAAGGTGACTTGCAGTTTGAGAAGAAAAGTCTCTACTTTACATCTCCTATCATCTGCAGAAATATTTCAACAATCTGCGGATCAAAGGATTTTCCACTTTCTGAACGGATATACTCCATGGTTTTTTTATCTGACCAGCGTTTGCGATACGGACGGTCGAAACGCAGTGCGTCCCAGACATCTATCACTGAGAAGATGCGCGCGGCAAGGGGAATCTGCTCGCCCTTCAGACCGCGCGGGTACCCACTCCCGTTCCATTTTTCGTGATGACAATAAGGAATATCCAATGCAGGACGAAGGTATGCGATTGGTTGTAACATGTCGTAGGCATAGACAGGATGCTTACGCATCACATCCCATTCTTCGGGGGTCAGTTCGTGCGGTTTGAGCAGAATGCCATCCGGGATGCCCATTTTCCCGATATCGTGCAGGATGGCGCCCCGCCTGACATGTGTCAACAACTCGTCGGACATGCCCATCATGCGCGCGATCCGGAGGGTTATCTCGGTCACCCGGTCTGTATGATCGAAGGTCTCCTTGTCTCGCAGGCTCATGGCATGAGACCATCCGTCAATGGTTGTTTCATAAGCCAGGCTGAGCTCGGCATTGGCCCGGGATAGTGTTTCAAAGGACTTGAGGGTGTCAATGCCCATGGATAACTGGTTGGAAAGGTTTTCGAAAAAATCCATCCATTCCTGGTCGGGCTTAAGAGGGGAGAGAAGCCCCACTCCAAATACACCCAGCAGGTTTCCCCGGGCAATCAGAGGCATGGAAAAAAACGATTTTATCTTTCCAAGGGTCTCCAGCGGGGAAAGGAAAGATGGCGTCTCTTTATCCAGATTTGTGAAACGCATCGTTCTTCGCTCCAGCGCGGTATTCCCCATCATCCCTTCGCCGATTCTGAGTCGCAGGGATTTGGAAGTGTGCATCCCCTGGCAGGCGGCGGTTTCCAGCCATTGAAGGTCTGGGTTGAACAGCATCACGATCACTGTGTCTGCTTTAAGATGTTTTTGGGCTTCGATAGTTGCGGCTTTTAAAGCCAGTTGAATATCTGCTGTACCCAAAATGGTCAGGTCAATATGACGCAGGGCTTTCAATCGCTCAAGTTGTGTTTGTAATTGTTCCCTGGCTGTGTTCAGTTCCACCGTGCGATGTTCGACCCGGTCATCCAGTTCGGCGTTGACGCGCATCAGTTCATCCTGAACAAGGCGCAGTTCGTTGCGGTGCTGTAGCAGGTTTTGTTCAAGTTGTCCGTGATGGGTGGAATTTTCTGTGATGATCAACAATCCATTCCCCGGCTGGGTTTTATCCAGGGGTAAAACATGGAATGTGAGGTAAGTGATTGGAGTCTCGTTCTGATTCCGGTTTACATGTTCTATTTTGAAAGTTGGCAACCTGCCTTGCAGGACGGAGTACAGCATATCCTCCACCCCCACGAATTCCACGAGGACTTCTGTTAAAAGACGGCCAACCACTGGCTCGCTTCCATTCTCCAGCACAAACTCAAAATTCGAAGATGTCTGAAGAATGCTCAGGTCCGGTGACACCTGGGCATAGGCCATTTGATGTAATTGGCCGAAGGCGAGGACAGCCTGCGTTTCCAGCTGGATGGAGGTTGCATTCGAAGCGGTCATTTTTGCACCTCGATCTGTTCTGCAAGACGAGCAAAGGCAGATTCAACCTGCTCTCCTGTCTTGGCGCTGGCAAGAAACCAGTCACCCTGGAACGGAAGACAGGCAATGTTTAAGTCTGAATCTGAAACCACCCGCTCATTGACCAGGTCCATCTTATTGCCTACGAAGAACAGGGATGCGGTGGGATTGATTGCGCGTATCAGGTGGGCGTATTTTGCAAAAGCGGCAAGCGTGTTCTTCCGGGTCAGGTCGCAGACGATCAACGCGCCCGCCGCTCCGCGCAGGTAGGACATTTCCGAGGGAGTGTCGAAGCCATTGCTCCCAGCCAGGTCCCAGATCAGAAGGTTCATCTGGCCGTATGATCTCACCAGGGTTTTGCGTGAGATCTTGACACCGATGGTCCCCAGATATTTATCGTCGAAACGACCTTCCACGAATCTACGAATCAGGCTGGTCTTTCCAACGGAAAAATCGCCCAACAGGCAGATCTTTTTTTGAACGATGGTTTGCGTCATTTTTGAGCCTGCCTATGGAAAGGGAGTCGTCCGTTCTGGTGGAATTGGTTCGTACATTGTGATCCATTGCGCCGGAACCCAGCCGCGTAGGATATTGCCCGCCTCCATCCACTCCACTTCCACCCAGGGGCCATAACCAGACAGGACTCGTACAGGTGTCCCTGCAATGAGCACGGCGATTCGAAAGGCAAAATAACTTGGACGCGGGCGAACCCAGACATCTGTAATTGCAATGGCTTTGAATGGAGTCGGTGTTGGCAGGGGCGTGAACGTGAGAGTCGGCGTTGGTGTGTTTGTTGGAGTATATGGCGGTGTGGCTGTGGCCGTGGAGGTATTGGTGGGTGTGTAGGTAAAGGTCGCTGTAGAAGTGGCTGTGGCTGTTGACGTGGCCGTACGGGTGATGGTGGGGGTGGAACTTGGGAATGCAATGGGGTACAACGCAATCGTAAAGCGAAGATAGAAGCAAGCCAAGGCCAGGAGGAGAATGACAACAAAACTGCCAATGGCTATTACTCGTCGGGTTTCCCGTTTCAGAGGTTTGGCCTTAATGTTCTGATCAGTAACATCGGCGGCGAGTTCTGTCATTTTGGATTGCAGGTTCGGAAGGGTATCGGGTTCCCCGTTGTATTTTCGCAGTGCGGCCTCGTATTTGATATGCAGTTCCGAGACAAATTTGTGCAGTTCCTCGCGGAAGCCCTCCGGTTCGATGCCGCTGATGACCACTGCCAGATATACCGACTGTCCGTTTTCAATGATGATGCGTCTGTCGCCGTATTGGATCTCATCCAAATCCTTATCGTCGCCCTGCCCAAACGAGTCGTGGACAAAGTCGCGGATGGCTGTCAGCATGCCACTGATCAGGTCGGAATCTGCGGTGTCGATTGCACCTTGATGGCTGTGTGCCAATAACAATCCAGAGCCATGCTGGATGAGGAAGATCTCTTGAATCTCGAATGGGAGGGAATCACGTAATGCCAGTTGAGATGGAGAAATACCGCGCAGGCGTCCCCAGACCGTTCTGGCCCAACCTGCAACGCCAAATGAGGAACGCAAGCGGGCATCCACACTGCGCTGTAGTTCCCTTCCAAATTCACGCACGGCCCGTTGCACTGTCTCGCCGATGATGGGATAGAGCGCCTCGATCATATCCTTGCGCGAGTCGCGGACCTGTACCCGGATGGCCTCGCCCATGACCGGTCCTAGCGCTTCCGCCATTTCGTCGCGCGAGTCGTGGATGGATCGTCCGATCATGTCTCCCAGAACGGGGGTGACGCGCGCAATCAGCCCTTCCGCGTCAGACTGGGATTTTCGCCGCAGAATCTCGATCTCAGGTTCCAGGTCCCGGGCGCGGCGGTTTGTCTCCTGCGCCAATAGATGAAGACGATCCAGTTTTGTCAGCAGGTCGGTAATTTGTTGCCGCAACGATTCAATTTCCGCCTGGGATTGGAATTGCTGTGACTCGATGCGGCTTTCCAGTTCGCGAATGCGCTCGCGGACATCCGCCAGCAGAATCGAGCGGACGGAGACCAGCGGGTCAATTTCCCCATCGTGCGGGGCCGAGCCTGAGGATGCGCCAGGCGACCTGGAAGGATTCATGCAAAGTTACATGGTTGTGTTTATGAAGAGGAGTCCGATTCGCCGCGCAGGCGCAAGCCCAGTTCCACCAGCATCTGGCTCAAATCCTGGCGCGAGGCCTTTTTGTTTTCCAGAGAGGCGGCCATGGAAAGGAGTTCCTGGCGCAGGCTGTCATCGCGCTGACGGGCTTCAGATTGCAGGTTGCGGACGCGCTCTGCCTGTTCTGTGCCGAGTTTTTCGATCCGGTCACTCAACTCTTTTTGCGTCTCGCGAAGCTGGCGCAGGAAATCCGCCGCAAGTTTTTCAAGGCCGTCGCCCAGTTCCTTCTGCGCGGTATGAAGTTGCGCGTTCTGTTCCGCATTTTGTCTGTCCATGCGTTCGAGTAATTCTTTTTGTGCAGAACGGGTTTGTGCGGTCTGGTCGGCGGTCTGTGTTCCCAGTTTTTCCCCGAATTCGCGGCGCATCTCTGCGATTTGGGCGGATGTGGACGCGCCCAACGCGTCGATCCTGTCGTTCAGGGTTTCTGAAATTTCGCGGCGGGCGGACCCGAGGCCTGTTTCGAGGTCGATGATCCTCCTGTCCATGGTGCGCGTTTGCGACCCGAACAGGATATCGCGCAAGCGCTCTAACTCATCGGTCGGCGGCGTAGGAATTGGTTCCGCCACCATTACCAGCGGTTCTGTCTCGACGGGGGAAGAAGTTGCTGATTTTTTTAGCATGGTGCCCTCCAGGAGTGTAATATAAAAATTATAATCCCCAAAGATACCCCAGGGGATTTTTTCAGATTTCAATTATGTTATTTTTGAGGCAAAGGACAATTCCCCATACCTGTCTGATTTGAAAGGTTTTTAAATCGCCAGCCGGGCAGCATCATTTTCCCGCTTTGCGCGGACGTTCCACATACTCCAATCCGCTCTTCAACAGCATCACCCCGATCTTCGATGTGACCGAAAACGCCCAAATCGGCAGGCCGTAGATGAGAATCTCGCGCGGCAACAGCAGACCATTCTCCACGAGTTCGATCCGCGCGGGAACAATATCATCCAACGCGATGAACGCGCTCCCGTGCGTGAACAACTGGAAGATCTCCACCACCGTCCAGAGAACCACGCCCGCGCCAAGCAACGTCAGCAAAACGCCAACGATTTTGGATGGCGTCCAGCCAGATTCATAATCTTCGGGATTGTAAATGGACATGAAGGTTTCTCCTTTATGGCGCAGAGATGAATTCTTCTGCACAGGTGAGTCCCACAGGCGCCATGAGTTCCTCGAACTTGTACAAGTCCACGTAAAGGATAATGCGTTTTGCAAGCCCGTACATTTCGTAAATGTCCAGAATGGAGTCGATGCCTGGGGTGGAACCGTGCCGATCGTACGTGAGTATTTCCCCGTTGGGGCCGCGCAGGTTATCAAGATAGGCGCGCTCGCGCTGAACGCCCGTAAAGAAATCTCCGCCAACGCGGATCGGATTTTCCAATGTATAACCATACGTTTCGTCGGTGGAGATTGGGCAGACTCCCCCGCTCTGGGCAGGTTTGGTTGATGTTGGTGTGAGCGTGGTGGTTGGTTTGGGAGTTGGCGTATCGGTGGGCGTGGACGTGCTGGTGGGCAATGGCGTGACGGTAGCAGTCGCGGTGGCTGTCGGTGTGGGAGTGGGAGGCGCGAATAATGGCGAACTGCATCCCGTCAGCGACAGGATCAGCAACGAAAAGAATGTGAATCTCAGAACGGTTTTCATGGTTTCCTCCACATGGTTTGAACGACTTGTTTGATGATTTCACATGTTCTATTTTTTCGCTTTTGCCTTTTCCAAATTTTCCTTCACCCGAAATTTGACGATCTTCGAGATCAACGCGTATGGAATGGGACGATCCAGCGGAAATTGTACCGAACCCTTGCCCTGCGGATACACTGAGAGATCCTTCTTGAATTTCTCGATCCCCGATGGCACAGGATAAAACCCGATGTGACTTTTAAACGCGGCGAAATGTACCAAATTCCCGTTGAGTTTAAACGTGGGCATCTGGTAACTAATGGCTTCGGTTGCATCAGGCGCGGACTTGCGGATGGTGGCGCGAATCTTTTGCAGGATCGCCTGGATGTCTTTTGGAAAAGTGGCGATGTATTCGTCAATGGTGGTAAAAGTTGTGTTCATGATCTGCTCCTTGGTAATACCGATAAATTTTCCAAATGGCTTGATGAATTATAGCATTGCTATCACTGCGCCGTATTTCCCCCATCCACCAACAACAAATGCCCCGTCACGAACGACGAATCATCCGATGCCAAAAACAACACCGCCCGCGCGATCTCTTCGGGTTGGCCGAAGCGTCCCATCGGGATGTAGGCGCTCGACTCACGCTTCGCCTCTTCCAACGTCACAGGGTCGGAATATTCGAAGTAACCCTTCTCCAGCCACCGATCCACAAACGTATCGCCGGGGCAGACGGCGTTCACGCGGATTCCGTCCCGTGCAAAATCGAGCGCCATGGCCTTCGTCATCAGCCCCACCGCGCCCTTGCTCACCACGTACGGGAACGCGTTCTTCCCCGCCACCACCGACCAGTCCGAGCCGTTGTTGACGATCACACCCTTGCCCTGTTTTTTCATCACGGGCAACACCAGCTTGCTCATCCGCCACACCGCCGTCACATTCAGCGCCAGCGTATCATTCCAGACCGACTCCTCCGTCGTCTCCGCCGTCCCCTTCGTGACGATGCCCGCGTTGTTAAATAAAATATCAATATGACCGAACTCCGCCATC
>JAYRVQ010000433.1:0-3240 GCA_041918465.1 Anaerolineales bacterium | reverse complement strand
CACCTGGCAGGATCCTGAATCTGTTTCCAATGACCTGCGCGCGGATAACACACTGTTACAAGTGGAATACGGCGAAGTCGAGGGAGAGTTGATCGGCGATGGGATCAAGACCGCCCTGAGTCTGATCAACAACCTGGAAATTAACGAGCAGGTGCTCTATGCCCGCATGGAAAACATCGAGCAGAGCACGTTGATTTCATAAACAAAAAAGTAGGGGCGAGTCTGAGACTCGCCCCTACAATTATTTACGGCTCAATGGGATATCCAGCCGAACGCCACGCATTCAAACCACCGCTCACGCTGGTCGCATCGAAACCGGCTTGCAGGAGAATGTCGCGACCTTCCTGACTGCGATTCCCCGAACGACAAATCACTACAATGGGCTGATCCTTGGGAAGTTCATCCAAACGTGAAGCGAGTTCATCTTTTGGGATAAGCGTTGTCCCCGGCGCGTGATACTCGTTCCACTCTTCCACCGTGCGGACATCCAGCACGAACGCCCCGTCCTGGTACATGGAATAGGCCTCGTCCACGCTGATGGTGGCGGGAAGTCCGCCTCCCGCGCCGCTGGAAGTTGCCACCAGTAAATAGATGACCAGCGCCACGATGGCGACAACCCCCAATTGCACGATGGGATGGCGCAGGAACGCGCTGGTGGACGATTGGGAAGATGACCGGCGATTTGATCTTTTATGTTTTGGCACGTTAGCCTCCTGGGTGATTTAGACGTCCGTTTTAACGCTGAACGCCCACTCACCCTTACGCAGGACAGGTTCGGCGCGGCCATCTGATGTGATGCCGTCAATGTTCATCTTGTCTGACCCGATCATAAAGTCCACATGGATAAAACTCTGGTTGCCGCCGCGCGCCGCGAATTCCTCGTCGGTGAGTTTTAATCCGCCCTTGAGATTGAACTTGTAGGCGCGTCCCAATGCGATATGGCAGGACGCGTTCTCATCATACAAGGTATTGTGGAACATCAATCCCGATTGGGAGATGGGGGAACTGTGCGGCACAATAGCGATCTCGCCCAGACGCGCCGAGCCCTCGTCGGTGGCGATCATCTTACGCAGAACATCCTCACCCTTGCTCGCGTGTGACTCGACGACGCGTCCATTCTCGAAGCGGACAACGATTCCCTCGATGAGCGCGCCGCCATAATTCAAGGTCTTGGTCGAGGTGACGATGCCATCCGCACGCGTGCGGTCAGCCATGGTGAAGGTCTCTTCAGTGGGAATATTGGCCGTGAATTCAATGCCATTCTGGGCATCTTCGCGGGCGCTGGCCCAGTGATGATCCTTGGGCAGGCCGAGGGTCAAGTCTGTGCCGGGAGCGGAATATTTCAGCGCGACATATTGTTTCTGGTTGAGGTACGCACTGCGCGCCCGCAAATTGTGAATATGCTTCTCCCATGCCGCAATCGGGTCATCCTGATCCACGCGGCACATTTTGAAGATGGTCTGCCATTGTTTGGCAACTGCTTTTTCCTCCGACAGTTTGGGGAACATTTTCTTCGCCCACGAAGGACGCGCGGCGGAAATCACACACCAGTTCATGGTGTTATTTGTACCATGCCGGAGATAGGGAGCCATTTCCTTCCACATCGTATCCTGATATACGCTGACCAGCGCGGGGTCCTGACCAGCCAACAGGTCCGGATTGGTGGCGGAGATGGTGAGGATCGCGTCGCCGCGTTCGGCATATTCCAGTGGTCCGACCACTTTCCACTTTGGGAATTCCGCGAACGAGTCACGCGGGGCATTGGCGAAGCGGATCAACTCCATCTTTTCATCGCCCCAGAACACATCCACAAGACGGGCGCCTGCCTTGTAGGCGGCCTCCGATATAAAGTGGACAAGTGGCGCGTGCTCAAAAGCCACGCCATACGGAGAAGGTGCGCGGACGAGCAGTCGCTGCCCGGGACGCAGGTTCAAACCGACGCGGACGGCTAGTTCGGCGTATTTTTGGAGTTCTTTTTGGAATTTTGTGGCCATGGGTAATCCTTGAATAGGTAGTAGCGCCAGTCTTCAATGCGCATGTGAAACAGATCGGGAATTGTCTCCACGTAATCGTAAATTTCGCTCATAAAAGCCAATTCGTAGCCTGCCATACAGAAACGGTCGATCATGGTCTCCAGTATCTCGAAACCGCGTTCGCTGTTGCGGAGCAGGGTGGATTGTTCGAGCGCGGTCACGCCGTCCATCAGACGCGGGGCATACAAGTCATGGGGATGGGTGGTAAAGGCCAGCACGTAAGGCGGAGGAAACAAACGCATCAACAGGGTGGACAAACCCAACCCGTAAAGTTTAACCCATGGCATGCCAAAATTCAAGCGGATGACCGGCAGGGTCGCGAAGGGAATTTCAAGAATGGATTGCCCGCCGCGCGTCACGCGGAACGGGACGATGGGCATGTGTGTGTTCCAATAGCCATTTCTTCCCGGACGCATCGAAGGGAAAACGCTGGCATCGTAACGGAAACCGAGATCCATCAGGTTTTCGAGTCCCTCGCGAGTGATCGAACCGATGGGAGCTCGATACCCAACAGGTTCGTAACCAAAGAACCCGCGGAAGGTGTGCGCGGCCAGTTCGATCTCGGCGCGCTCGCCGCTGGTCTCGGTATTGTGATGGTGCGAGTGCAGGGCAAACTCGATGGGAATCTCGCATTCCAGCCTGCGGACAGAATCGCCGTAACGTTCCAGGATCGAGGTGACGATAAAAGCGGTCACCTTCGCGCCGGAACGGCGGATGAGCGCGATGTAACGCTCCAGCAATTCAGGTTCCTCGAAAAGACGGATGTGCCCCTGCGTATTGGCATAATCCGCTTCGATATCAATTGTGATGCAGGCCAGTCTGCGATTCATTTCCTAAACTGGGATGGGTCGCGCGGCAGGTTGGACGCGTAATGGAAAAGCGAGCGGCGCTCGTACCAGACCTCGCCCTCAAACCCGGCCTGATGCGCCATATCGGTAAATTCGTCCCGTTTGTAAAGATAAACACCCGGACATTTGTTCACGCGGATGTAAACCTGCCTCATCCACCACAACAACCAGTTGGTTGTGCGGGCCACATCGGGAAAATCATGGAAGAAATATTTCGCCTTCGTGTTACCGAGGAAAGTCATCATATCATTTCGATCAAAATATTCGATGACGCCCAGACTCGTAACCAAATCCACTTTCGGAAGTTTAAGACCGGGCTGGACGAGGTCTGCCGCGAAGAACTCCAGGCGGTCTTTGTT
>JAYRVQ010000432.1:0-7927 GCA_041918465.1 Anaerolineales bacterium | reverse complement strand
GACCGACGAGGCGGACCTTCTTCTGGTCGAGGTAGTTGCGGACGCGCATCATGTCCTGGACGGCCACCCCTTCCGTGATGCAGACGATGAGCGGGATGCCCGCGTCCGCGGCCTCGAACATGGCGTCGGGCGCGAACCTGGCAGGGACAAAAATGACCGTTGTGTTCGCGCCGGTGGCTTCCGCCGCCAGTTTGACCGAATCGAAGACGGGAACTTTTCCGCCCAACACCCATTCGCCGCCCTTGCCGGGCGTCACGCCGCCAACGATATTTGTCCCGTAGGCGAACATCTGCTCGGTGTGGAACATGCCCTCGTTGCCGGTGATGCCCTGCACGATCAGGCGGGTGTTTTTATCAATGAGTATGCTCATAATTATTTGCCCTTCTTCGCGGCTTTCACGGCTTTTTGCGCCGCATCTGCCAGCGTTTCAGCGGTGATCATCTTCGCGTTCTCGAGCAGTTTGCGTCCCTCTTCCGCGTTCGTGCCGACGAGTCGCACCACCATCGGGATTTTGGGCTTGACCTCGTCCATCGCGACCAAAATACCTTTGGCAACCTCATCGCAACGGGTAATTCCGCCGAAGATGTTGAAGAGTACGGCTTTCACATGCGGATCGGTCAGGATGATCTTCATGGCTGCGGCCACTTTATCCGCGGCAGCGCCGCCGCCGATGTCGAGGAAGTTGGCGGGTTCGCCGCCGAAGAGTTTGATCACATCCATGCTGGTCATCGCCAGTCCCGCGCCGTTGACCATGCACCCAATGTTGCCATCCAGTTTGATGTAGGACAGGCCATACTTGCGCGCTTCAGTTTCAGCGGCGGCCTCCTCGTCCACATCGCGTAGTTCGGCCAGGTCCGCGTGGCGGAAGAGTGCGCTGTCATCGATCAACATCTTGCCGTCCAGCGCGACCAGCTTCCTGTCCTTGTTGATGATGAGGGGATTGATTTCCGCCAGCGTGGCATCGTTTTCGCTGTAGGCGCGCCAGAGTGCGAGGGCGATGGCGTTGAAATCGCGCCAGAGTTCGCGCGGCAGGTCAATGCCCGCCGCAATGTCGCGCGTCTGGTAGTCGCGCAGGCCGAGCAGGGGGTCGATGTGCGCCTTGATGATCTTTTCAGGATTGGTACGCGCCACCTCTTCGATGTCCACGCCGCCTGCGGCAGAGGCCATCATCACCGGTTTGCGCGCGGCGCGGTCGTTGGTAATACCGAGGTAGATCTCGGTCTCGATGGAAGCGGCCTCGTCCACCAACACTTTGCGGACGGGCAGTCCCTTGATCTCCATCTTCAAGATCTGGGTCGCGAGTTGTTCGGCCTCGTTGGGGTCTTTTGCGACTTTGATGCCACCTGCTTTGCCGCGTCCGCCCACCAGCACCTGGGCTTTAATGACAGCGCGGCCACCGAGTTCCTGGGCGATCTGTCTCGCCGCTTCTGCGGTAGCCGCCACCCGTCCCTTGGGGATGGGGATTCCATATTTGGAAAAAATCAGTTTGGATTGGTATTCGTGGAGTTTCATATTCTCTCCCGTGGGATTTGCTTTTTGAAAGCAGGGGGATTATACCAGCCCCCTCCCCATCCCTCCCCCATTTTCCGCTGAAGTTCGCGGAAAATGGGGGAGGGTGTCTCCGCCGAAGGCGGGACGGGTGGGGGTTACGGTAATGTAAATCGCATGATGCGGTGATTGCCCGCGTCTGCCACCCAAATGTATCCGTTCGCGTCCGCGGCCACGCCGCCCGCCAGTCCGATCTGGAACGCATCGAAGCCGTACTCACCCCAGTTGCGGATGTAATTTCCGTTCGCGTCAAATTCGATGATACGGAAACCTTCCGGGTCGGTCACAAATACATGCCCGGCGGAATCGACAGCGATCAGTGGCTTGTTTTCCAGCGATTGCCCGGACCAGGCGAAAACATCCCATTGAAGGAACGGCACGAAGAACGAACCGTCTTCGCTGGGAAGGAATGCCTGGATGCGCTGGTTCCACGTGTCAGTGACGTAAACTGTCCCATCTTGCGCGACGGCCACGCCAACCGGTTCATCGAATTGACCGGGATCGAGTCCCGCGGACCCGAACTGGGTGATGAATGTCCCGTTCGCGTCAAACACGACGATGCGCTTGTTCCCGGTATCGGCAACGTAGACGCGTCCCTGCGCGTCCACCGCTACGCCGCGCGGACCCCAGAACGCGTCGGACGTTTCACCCTGGCCATAGACTCCCCACATGCCGATGGCCTTGCCGTTGGCAGTGAAACGCTGAACGCGATGGTTCCACGTATCGCTGACGTACACTGTCCCATCCGGCGCGACCGCAACTCCCCAGGGTTCATTGAATGTTCCCATCGGGTTGGGGGCAGTGATTCCGTCGCCGAAGGTGCCCCATTCACCAAGCAGTTTTCCTTCGGGCGAAAAGTGCAGAATGCGATGGTTGCGCGAGTCTGCCGCGTAGAACGTCCCGTCTTTCGCGAAAGCCAATCCGCGCGGCGCGTTCAGGGACGTGGTTTCCAGGGATGTCGCGTCAATGATCAGATCTGCTGTTAAGGTGATGGTATTCTCTTCATACGGGTCTGTCTCAAGGGCAGTCTGCACAGGTGCAACGCCGTAGTTCCAAATCTGTGCGGCAATATCCTGGCGGATGTAGAGTCTCATCTGATCAGATGGAACCCATCCTGGGAGGGTGTACGCGGCAGGGTCGAAATAGGCGTTATATGGCGCGACAGCCTGGGCATAGCGGGCGTAGTCACGGTTGAACCAGATGTCCCAGATTCCGGCGCGGATACCTGCATCAAGAACGGCGTTGCAGAACCGTGAATAATCCTTGTTCTTGACAAGTTTTAGAACGCTGAGAATACCCCTGCATGAGTAATCTTCGGGGAAGGGAACATTTGAATCGCGCACGGAAGTGATCCCGAAGTAATCCTGGTTGGGCCACCACATACGGACGTAATCGAAGCGGTAATAGCCGGGACCCAGGGCGGCTTCGATCTTGTCGAAGTTTTTCTGGTCCACAATCACGAAGACTGCGTCGCGCAGGGAACGGGTCGGGACATCAAAGGAGCGCTGGTTGGTATAGTCGCGCAGGTACCACACCATGGGCCACGAGACGCCTGTATCCGGGGCGCTGGCATCGTAGGCAAGTGCAAGATTCATCCCGCCGGTGGTGCGTTGGGAAATTTCCTTTGCCTGTGCCATCACTTGTTTCACGCCGCTCGCGCCGTGCGCGTAGACAAGGTATTCGGTGGCCTGATCGTAGGTAATGTAGGAGGCGCGGAAGGAAGCGCGCATGGTCAGCACAGCCAGCAGGGCGAAGACTGTCAGCAGGAGCGTGCGCAGAATCTGCTTCGGGCTCCAGTCCGCAAGGAGATAGGCCAGTCCCGCCGCGGAAACGATGGAAGCGAGAGCCGGCAGGAGGAAGTCTCCGGTGGCTTGCAGGTTGGTGAGGTCTTTTCCCTGAAAAGGCGGAGTCGGCCCAAAAGCGGCGAGCAGGCTCAAGGTCAGGCTGGTGGCGAAAATAGCCATCAGCGTCAGCACGATCGCAGGGCGGCGTTGTCGCAGTTCGGTCCAGTCAATCGCGTCGATCACATGTCCGAGCACCCAGCCTGTGATGAGGATCATCGGCAACGCCATATGATAAGTAAGCCAGGGCATTTTTTCGCCCGCGTAACTGAAGGCGGCCACACTGGAGATGCTCCACCAAACGAGCAGTGTGAATGTGTTGGTGAAATTGCTCTCTTCGGATGTCAGGATGATGGGTTCGGCGGTGACAGTCTCTTCTGTGGCTTCGGTTGGTTCGGGGACTTTGGGGAGTTTGCGACGCAAGCCGAGGAAGATGGCGAGGATCAAACCGAGTGCGGGAAGGAATTCGTAGACAGGAATCTGCACGAGAATGTAGAAATACCAGGGTTGACTGCCGCGCGCGACGCCTTGTTGCACGAGCCAGTAGCCGAGGGAGCCGATCACGCCAGTGAAGAAACCCGCGCTATTGGTGAAGACAGTTGTGTATAGCACCGTGAACGGTCCCCAGAAAATGAGGGCCGTCTTCCACCAAACATCCTTATTCCATAATAGGCCAATTGCAATGGATAGACCGAACAGTATGACCATGCAAATGCCGATTACCCAATAGGAAATAGGGTTGTTTGCCAGCGCGTTGATTTCTTCGACAGTGGTGGGAATGCTTACATGAAACCATCGCTCTGTGAATTTAATGAGAAACGCAACCAGGTTGGGCAGAACGAGCGTACCGATCACGATCAGCAGATCGAAGGAGCGTTCGGCGCGGATGCGTTCCCATGAGTAACCGGTGATGAGGAAATATGCGGCAACGAGGACAGCGAGCACTGCAACGCCGATGAGGATGGTCGGTATGGAGATTCCGCCGTCCGACGCGGCGAGCGGGGAGATACCGTCCAGTGGGTTGGCAGGTGCGGCGGTTTCCGTGGCGCTGATCGTCTCAAGGCTGTTGGTGGTCAGGCCGAATACCAGCGAACTGGCGAGCAGAACGACGGCAACCGCCAGTGAAACGATAAAGCCGCGATACTTGCCCGTCTCAGATTCCCAGGATTTGCGTGTGACACGCGCAATGAAATAGAACGCCAAAAACAGCAGGGCTTGAGCGGCATAAATGAAGGATGTTTCTTTGGCAGTGAAATGCAAAACAAGCGTTGCCGATAATAGATAGATGTATTTCTTACCGCCTGTCTCGAGATAGCGCAGAATTACATACAGCATCGCAATGCCCGAAAAACCCGCGAAGGATTCGTTGCGGACATAGCGGCCGTAATAAAGCATGTAAGGTGAGATGACAAGAAGGAAACCCGCGATCAACGCACCCGCGCGGCCGAGATACCGTCGCCAGTACCAGGCCATCCAGACGGTGGCAATGCTGAACAGCACCGCCGGGATGCGGGCGGTGAAGTCGCTCACGCCGAACAGGTAATAGGTCAACGCGAGGATGTGAAACTGGAACGGACCATGCATCATCGGAGTATGCTGATAGGCCTGTCCCTTATAAAGCAGGTAGGAGAAATACGTGTGCAGGCTCTCGTCGTGACTCATGACGCGCGACTCAAGGTCGAAGAAGCGCGTGACAAAAGCCGCGATCAAAATGAACACAAATACCGCCACCTCGTTTGTGATGGCGGGCAGAGAGGGGTGGATGGGACGATCAAGCCAGCGTTTATTTTCCATAGGCGTTGATTTTATCAGAATTGATTGGGTAGTAGCACAGCGAGACGGAAATTTAACCAATTTCTCATTACGAATCTACCGTGCCTTTATTTGTGGACCCTGCCAGTTGACCGCATCCCGCGGCGATATCTATCCCGCGCCGCATGCGGATTGTGCATGGGACCCCGGCCTGTTCCAGCGTTTCTTTGAATTTTTCCGCCCGCTGACGGTCGGTAGCCTTGCCAGCGTAGCCCGTTGTTGGGTTGAGAGGAATGGCGTTGACGTGACAGAGCATTCCCTTAAGAAGCGTGCCGAGTTTGCGAGCCGTTTCGGGCGTGTCGTTGACTCCGTGGATGAGCGCCCACTCGAACGTGATGCGCCGTCCCGTTTTGGAAATGTAGTAGCGACAGGCATCCATCACTTCGGCAATGGGATAGCGTTTGTTAACGGGCATCATCGAACCACGCGTCTCATCGTCCGCCGCGTGGAGGGAAACGGCCAGGTTGACCTGTCTCTGTTCGTCGGCAAAACGCTGAATGAACGGGACCAGGCCGACGGTCGAGATGGTGAAGCGCCGCGCGCCAAAGTTAAATCCGTCCGCATCGTTGAGTCGGTCTATGGCGGCCATCGTGTTTTCGTAATTGTGGAAAGGTTCTCCCATGCCCATCAGGACAATGTTGGTAACGCGTTCGCCCTGTCCGTTCAGCAGGCGCGCGTAGTACATCACCTGTGCCACGATCTCACCGCTGGTGAGATGACGTTTGAAACCCATCTGGCCGGTGGCGCAGAAGACACAGCCCATGGCGCAACCCGCCTGTGTGGAAATGCAGAGGGTGCGGCGGCGATCATATTTCATCAGAACCGCCTCGATGACTTTGCCATCGTGGAGTTTGAACAGGGTTTTAATGGTTTGGTGATCGGAGGAGGCCAGTTTCAGATTGGGGTTGAGCGCATCCCAGCGCAGATTGGAAGCCAATTTTTCGCGCAGTGACTTGGGCAGGCTGGTGAACTGTTCGGGCGTGTCCCAGAAGTGCTGATAGAGTCCCTGCCAGATTTGCCCGGCACGGTAGGCGGGTTCATCCCATGAACCAAGCAATTCTGTTATTTGCGGGAGGTTGAGTTCGTAAACCAGAGCGGGTGTGTCCATGCGGATGGATTTTATCACGCCACCCCTCTGGTACCGCGGTTGGAACTTCCCTTTCCCGAACACGTTATAATAAGGCGACTATGAAATTGGAGGTAGTAATGAAAACTGGAAAACGAAAATTCGTCTGGTTCTCCCTGCTGGCTGTTATTGCACTGACTCTTTCGGCATGCAGTGGCAGTTCCAAGGAACCGACGCCCACGCCTGTTGATCCTAACCTGATTGCCGCGCAGGCCATCGCGACCTTCTCAATGGGTCTAACACAAACCGCTTTTGCGCAGCCGACAGCCACACTCACACCTGTCCCCTCGGCGACCATTACCATTCCGCCTACTTTTGCCGTCCTGGGCACCAATACTCCCGGTGTCGCGCCGACCAGTTCGTGCGATGTCTCCATCTTTGTGACCGAGACAGTTCCCGACGGCACTCCCATGGCTCCCGGCCAGAATTTTGACAAAACCTGGCGGCTTCAAAATGGCGGAACCTGCCCCTGGACAGCCACATACAAGGTGGTGTTTACGGGTTCGGGGAACGGTCCGATGGGCGGCACTACTACAACAATCGGCAAGATAGTCAAGCCGGGCGAAACGATCGATATCATCGTTGAATTTGTCGCGCCCACCGCCGCTGGTGATTATGTCAGTTGGTGGAAATTGCAGAACGACGCGGGTGTCTTCTTTGGCACACCCTTCTCGGTCGCCATCAAAGTGGTTGGAACTGCCGCATCTGCGACAGCGACGCTGGAACCCACCGTCACCCCCTCTCCCACTCCGTGACAAAAACGAGACCTGCCGAAAGGCAGGTCTTTGATTTATCGGACCAACGCTTCCAAATCCTCGACGATGTGGCTGGGTCGCGGACTCCAAGCCTCGCCCTGCTCCCGCGTGCTGACTCCGCTTAAGACCAGCGCGGTCAGACAGCCCACTGCCTGTCCTGCGGCGATGTCCGTTTCGAGTCGGTCGCCGACAACGAGAGTCTCTTCCTTTTTTGCTCCCAACCGTTCCAGTGCCATTTCCATCAAAAATGGATATGGCTTGCCCGCATAGACGGGTTCGATTCCTGTCGCGGTTACAATGACCGAGATCCACGCGCCCGCGCCCGGGATTTCGCCGCGCGGGGTGGGAAAGGTCTTGTCAGGATTGGTCGCGTAAAACGGAACGCCGCGTCGCACGAGCAATGCCGCCTCGCTCATTTTTACAAAATTGATCTCGCGGTCAACCCCCATGACGACGGCTTGCGCCCCTTCCGCCGTTTCGACGGAAGCGACCTCGAATCCCCGTTCCTGTAGGGCAATCTTAACCCCATCCCCGCCGACAACGAATACCTTCCCGCGCGCGGGGAATTTCTTCGCCAGCATTTCAGCCACGCCCAACGCGGAGGTGATCACCTGACTTGGCTCGACGGTCACGCCGAACTCCCCCAGTCGTTCCATGTACTGCTGGGGAGTGCGGGAGCCATTATTTGTAGCAAAGACAAATTTCAGCCCGCGCTCGCGAATGCGCGCAAAAATTTTCGGAAGGTTGCCAATCGGCACATTTTCGCGCCACAGCACGCCGTCCATGTCTATGATGAGGGATTGGATGTTCTTGAGCATGGCGGCGATTATACCTGTTGAAGATTC
>JAYRVQ010000431.1:0-2924 GCA_041918465.1 Anaerolineales bacterium | reverse complement strand
CTGAGTAGGTGAGACGGAGTCGCACTTCGTTAACAAGGCGCGAGGTTGTTGGACCTCGATGAGCGCCCAGTAATGGGAAGCAGAGTGGTACCGCGTGAGCATGGCTCTCGTCTCTGTATTGAGGCGAGAGTTTTCTTTTTTGACCAGCAGACTAGCGACGAACCGACTAGGAGACTATTATGTTCAAACCAGTTTCATCCAAACTCGATGTGACGGCGATGGAAGAAGCCGTGCTCAAGATGTGGAAGCGCGAAAACGTTTTCAAGAAGACCATCGAACAGCGCCAGGGCGCGCCTGAGTACGTTTTCTACGAAGGCCCACCGACCGCCAATGGAAAGCCAGGCGTTCACCATGTGCTGGCGCGCGCTTTCAAGGACATGTTCCCGCGTTACAAGATCATGCGCGGCTTCCATGTATCGCGGCGCGGCGGCTGGGACACGCACGGCTTGCCCGTCGAGATCGAGGTTGAGAAGCGTCACGGCTTCACCAACAAGCAGGATATCGAACGTTACGGCATCGCGAAGTTTAATGAGGAGTGTCGCAAGTCCGCCTTCGATTACATCCAGGATTGGGAACGCCTGACCGATCGCATCGCCTTCTGGGTTGACCTCGAAACCGCCTACGTGACCTTCACCAACGACTACATCGAGTCGGTTTGGCACATCCTGAAAAATTTCTGGGACCGCGACCTGCTCTACAAAGGCTACAAGGTTGTGCCGTATTGCCCGCGCTGTGGGACGACTCTCTCCGACCATGAAGTGGCTCTCGGCTACGATGACGCGACCGATCCCTCGGTCTTTGTCCGCATGCCGCTGGTGGACAAGCCCGACACGTCACTTCTCGTTTGGACGACCACCCCGTGGACGCTTCCAGGCAACGTCGCGGTCGCCGCGCATCCCGACGTGGAATACGTTACGGTGGAACGGGCAATGAACGGGAAGAAAGAAAAACTTATCCTCGCCAAAGCCCTGCTCGAAAAAGTGTTTCGCGACGAGGAAGTTAAAGTTGTGGACACGTTCAAGGGCAAGAAGTTGAAAGGGCAGAAGTATCATCCGCTCTTCACTTTCCTGCCTCCCGATAAATCCGCGCATTACGTGGTTCTCGGCGATTTTGTCACGACTGAGGATGGCTCGGGACTCGTCCACATGGCGCCCGCCTTCGGTGCGGAGGATATGCAAGCCGCGCTCGAGTTCGACCTGCCCGTCCTGATGACTGTCCTGCCCGACGGCACGTTCATCCCCGAGGTTACGCCGTGGCGCGGAGTCTTCGTCAAGGACGCCGACCCGTACATCATCCGCGACCTCGATGACCGCGGTTTGTTATTCCGCAGCGAGTCGTACACGCACACCTATCCATTCTGCTGGCGATGCAAAACGCCGCTGTTATATTATGCGCGTGAGGCTTGGTACATCCGCACCAGCCAATTCAAGGAAAAACTGGTGGAGTTGAATCGCACCATCCACTGGACACCCGATCACATCAAAGATGGCCGCTTCGGTAACTGGCTTGAAAACAATATCGACTGGGCGCTCTCGCGTGAGCGTTACTGGGGCACGCCGCTCCCAATTTGGGAGTGCGTGGATTGCAAGGACCGCGTTGGCATTGGTTCCGTGGCAGAACTTTCCGAAAAAACTGGCAGGGACCTGGCCGATCTTGACCTGCATCGTCCGTACGTGGATGAGGTCAACTGGCCCTGCCAAAAATGTGGCAGCAGGATGCAACGTGTCCCTGACCTGATCGATGTATGGTTCGACTCGGGTTCGATGCCCTACGCCCAGTGGCACTATCCATTCGAGAACCAGAAAAAATTCGAGGAGCAATTCCCCGCCGATTACATCTGCGAAGCCGTGGACCAGACGCGCGGCTGGTTTTACTCGCTCCATGCCATCAGTACGTTGCTCATGAATTCAGTTTCCTACAAAAACGTGTTGTGCCTCGGCTTGATCCTCGACGGCAACGGTGAAAAGATGTCCAAGTCCAAGGGCAACATCGTTGATCCGTGGGATGTGCTCAAAGCGCACGGCGCGGACGCGTTCCGCTGGTATCTCTACACCGCCACGCCGCCCGGACAGGAACGACGCTTCTCTTCCGAATTGGTTGGCGCGGTGACGCGAGACTTCACGCTCACGCTCTGGAACGTTTACTCGTTCTTTGTGACCTACGCCAACCTCGATAAGTGGACTCCCTCCATCGGTCTCGCGGAGGGACACGGACACGCTTCGCTCTCGCGACTGGACAGCTGGTTGCTGTCCGAGTTGAATGTCCTCGTCCGCGAAGTGACCGCGGGCTACGAAGAATACGAAGTGACACGCGCCACGCGTCCGATTCAGGACTTTGTGGAGAAACTCTCCACGTGGTATCTGCGCCGTTCGCGCCGCCGTTTCTGGAAATCCGAATCGGATTCGGACAAGCAGGCCGCCTATTCCACCCTCTACACCGCGCTGGTGACGGTTGCCAAACTGCTGGCGCCCGCCATGCCCTTCCTCGCGGACGAACTTTACCAGAACCTCGTGCGCGGTGCGGACGCGTCCGCGCCCGAATCCATCCATCTCTCGCGCTGGCCTGATGTCAACGAAGCGCGCATCGATGAAACGCTTAATCGCGACATGGCTGTTGTGATGAAACTTGTCTCGCTCGGACACTCCGCGCGGCAGAAAGCAAACCGCAAAGTGCGCCAGCCCCTCGCCGAGGGCGCGTTTTCGGTGGGCAACGCGTCCGAGCGCAAAGCCGTCGAATCCTTTGCAGAGTTGATCTCAGACGAACTTAACGTCAAGAAGATCCGCCTGTTGGATTCGGCCACCGAAGCCGTTTCACACACGGTCAAGCCACTGCCAAAGCAACTCGGACAGAAATACGGCAACAAGTTCCCCGCCATCCAAAAGGCGATTCTCGCCATGGACGCGGAAGTGGTCGCGAAAACCCTG
>JAYRVQ010000430.1:0-2311 GCA_041918465.1 Anaerolineales bacterium | reverse complement strand
TGAAAGATGAGATTCGCTGTTGAATTTTTTCGCGATCACGCAGTGCAAAGAAAAGGATGAACGGGCGGACGAGTTCGGCGAAGAAGAAATATTCCATCATCCACAGGTTGAGCGCTGAAAAGACAAGCGCGAGCGCGGTAAAGAGACGGGCGCGGCGCGGGTCGTCGAGGGCGCGCAACATGAAGTAGAGCGAGACGAGATAAAAATTGATGACGATGAAAAAATGGCTGTAGAGATACGAGCCCCACTGCTGGTTGAAACCAGGATAAAGCAAAAAGAAAAAGGCGGTGATGAGGGCGAGGGCTTCTCGATTTCGCCAGATGCGGCGGACAACTGCCCAGACGAGGATGCCCGTTAGCGCGCGCAAGAGCAGGGCGAAAACCTGCCAGTAAATCGGGATTTGCGGAAGTAGCCGCGTCGTCGCCTGATAAAGCAATCCCCACACGGGACGGTTCGTTGAAAAATACCGCGTCATCGCCTCGGGCCCGAGTTGATAGCGAATCCACGACATGGGCAGATCGTCCCAATAGAAGCCAAGGGACGGAAGCAACATTCCATACGCTAGAATGGCAGTTACAAGGAGGGCGAGGATAAGATAGAGGCGTTTCACTTTTTTGGATGTGTCGCCTCGTCATTGCGAGAGTGTTCTTCCCGAAGCAATCTCCTCTCGGATGAGGAGATTGCTTCGTCGGGAAGTGCACCCTCCTCGCAATGACGAAAACAGGAGGTTTTACGGAACTATGAGCGTACCCGTCTCTCCCTTGATAGCGCGACCGATGTTTTCAGGATTAGTAATCAACGCCTGCTTACCGCCGTTCTCAAGGAACCAAATGACGGCTTGAATCTTTGGCGCCATCGAGCCTTTGGCAAAGTGCGTGCCCTCGGCCAGATATTGTTTAGCCTCCGCGAGCGTCATCTTGTCGAGCCATTTCTGTTCGGGCTTGCCGAAGTTAATGGCGACCTTTTCGACCGCGGTCGAGATCAGGAGCAGGTCGGCATGGATGAGACGCGCCAGCAGGCTGGATGCAAAGTCCTTGTCAATCACCGCCGCCACACCCTGCAACTCGCCATCGGGCTTGCGGATAACGGGAATGCCGCCGCCGCCGACCGTGACAACCACGGTCCCAGCCTTGATGAGTGCCTGAACCGCTTCCAATTCCACAACCTCGGATGGGAGCGGCGAAGCGACAACGCGCCGCCAGCCGCGGCCCGCGTCCTCTTTGACCGACCAGCCGAGTTCCGTTTGTCGGCGTTTGGCTTCCACCTCATCCATGAACGAGCCAATTGGCTTGGACGGTTCCTTGAAAGCCTTGTCGTTCGCGTCCACCGCCACCTGCGTGACAACCGTCGCCACAGATTTCTTGATCTTGCGGCGGTTCAGTTCGTTTTGCAGGGTCTGCTGGAGGGCATAACCGATGGCGCCCTGTGAGTCCGCACCGCAGACTTCCAGCGGGACTTCGTGCATGCCTTCGACTTTCGCGGCAATCTCAGAGCGTCGAAGAATGAACCCGACCTGAGGTCCGTTTCCGTGACCGATGGCTACATCCCAGCCTGCTTCGAGCATATCCGCAATGTGGATGGACGTCTCTTTCGCGGCCAGATACTGGTCTTCAACGGTCTTGTGAGATTCGTCTTTGATCAGTGAGTTGCCGCCGATGGCAATAACAGCAAGTTTGTTTGCCATAAGTTCTCCTACGCCATGGTTAAAGCCATGACGGCTTTCTGCGCGTGCAGGCGGTTTTCGGCTTCATCAAAGACTACTGAATTCGGGCCATCCAAAACTGCACTGGTCACTTCCACATCGCGGTCGGCGGGAAGCGGGTGCATATATATCGCGTCTTTCTTAGCGACCTTGAGTTTGGCGTCATCCATGATCCAGTTCTTGTACGAATCCTGAATCTTCTTGCCTTCGTTTTTGTCGTTAGTTGTCAACAACGGACCCCAGGATTTGGCGTAGATGACGTCCGCGTCCTTGCAGGCTTCGGTCATGCCGTCTTTGCTGTCGATGATCTCAAAATTGGAACCATAAATTTTTGCCTGCTCCTTAGCCTGCTCCATGATCTCGGGCATCAACTTGAACTCGGGCGGATAAGCCAGGGTCACATCCATGCCGAAGCGCGGCATCTGGATGATGAGCGACTGGGGAACGGAAACTGGCTTGAGGTAGGAAGCCGCGTAGGCCCACGAGACGACGATCTTCTTTTTGCGGAGGTCGCGTCCTTTTTTTTCCATGATGGTCATCAAATCCGCCAGGCACTGGAAGGGATGATAGATGTCGCATTGCATGTTGAGGACGGGGGCGCGGCTGTTC
>JAYRVQ010000429.1:0-1702 GCA_041918465.1 Anaerolineales bacterium | reverse complement strand
TTCCTTCCGATAGAACCGATACCTCTTATACACCTGCGCGCCCGCGTGAATGGCGAGCGGACGCGTGTCGGGGTTGTACTCGCCCGTCAACGACAAGTCCGCCCAAAGGTAGCCTTTGGCGGCGGCGCGCTGCGCCATTTCATCGAAGAGCAGGAGCGAGAGCCCCGTATCCCAATATTCGGGCAGTACAACGATACTCTTGATCGAAAGACATTTCGGCTGGTCGTTGCGGTGAATGAAGGCGCGCAGATAATCCCAGGGATAGCGCAGGCCGTTGACGTGGATCAGGATTTCGTTGAAATTTGGCACGCCAGGAAAAAAGCCCGCGGGCTTTCCATCCACTTCGGCGAAGAGGACAAGTTCGAGGTCCACCAGGTCGAGCAGGGGGCCGATGATGGATTCGATGTCGGCGCGGGTGTATGGCACGTGACCCGCGAAATGCGCCAGGCCAGCATTTTGCAAATAGAGGATGCGGTCAATCTCCGCGTCTTTGTCCGCGAGATTTGCGCCGCGCACGCTGAACTCGGGATGCTTCTCGCGCACGCGCTGGGCGACGCGCGCAAGTCTTTGGATGCGCGGGTTGTTGAGATCAATGTCAATGGCGTAGGCCACGCCGTCGTCATCGTCTTTTTGGAATCCGTAGCGCTCGAAAAATTGCTTGTAATACGGCGGGTGATGTGCGAGATAGATCGCGGCGACTCGGTCGCGACCTTCGATGAGGATGCCGCGGCAATCTTCGCGGTCGAGGTTGTAGGGGCCGTAGAGGGCCGTCATGCCGCGCGCGCCCGCCCAACGTCCCGCGTGATCGAACATGGCCGCGAACACGTCGTAGTCCTCGACACATTCCACGAATCCGAACATGCACTCGGCATGGCCGCGGTGACGCGTGCGCGCCTTCTCCTCCGCGAGGCTGAGAGTCCCCGCGGGCTGGCCGTCTTTGTAGGCGATGAAAAATTCCGCGATGCCATCTTTGAAAAAGATTCCCCGCGCGGGGTCGGTGGCTTTGGCGCGGTCGGACAGAAGCGGCGGAACCCAGAGCGGGTCATTTTTGTAGATGCGCCAGGGGAAGGTGAGGAAGGCGCGCTTTTCGCGCGCGTTGCGAATGGGGAGGATTTGGATGGAGGGCATCAGTTCTTTCCTGCGGCCTTCGCTCGCTCCAACACCTTCTGCGCGTTCTTGAGAAGCGGCATGTCAATCATCTTGCCATCCAACGCGTAGGCACCCTTCCCCTCTTTTTGACTGGCTTCAAACGTCTCGACGATTCGACGCACTTCCGCGACTGCCGCGTCGGATGGAGTGAACGCCTCTTGCGTGACCTGAACCTGATTCGGGTGAATGACCTGTTTCCCGCTGAAGCCGAATCCCGCCCCCTGCTCCGCTTCCGCGCGCAGACCCTCCGCATCTTTGAAGTCAATAAAGACGATGTCTATCGCCTGCAAGCCGAACGCCGCGCAAGCCGTGACCACCGCCTGACGCGCGTACAACAACTCGGACGCGTCCCGCGTCCGCCTCGCGCCGATGCTCGCGGCAAAATCCTCCCCGCCGAAGATAATCCCGTCCAGCCGCGGGTGCGACGCGATCTCCTTCAGATTCAGAATCCCCTTGGCCGTCTCCACGCCCACCAGCATCCGAATCGAATTGAGCGGCCAGCCAAATTTCAACTCCGCGGCTTCGATGATTTTGCTCCCCCATTCGATTTGTT
>JAYRVQ010000428.1:0-1881 GCA_041918465.1 Anaerolineales bacterium | reverse complement strand
CTGGACGCGATGGTGGCTTGGAACTCCCCCGCCCCGCCTCGGAGATCACGCTCAAAGATGTGGTGGTGGCTTTCGAAGGGCCGATCCTGCTTTCGGAATGTCTGACATCGAAAGGCGAGGACGACTGCCCGTTCCGCGTGGGATGCCCCGTCAGCAATAAATGGGGACGGGTTCAGATGGCGATGTTACGCGAAATGGCCGCGGTCACATTCGAAAGTCTCGCACAAGAGGCGGCGGGCGTACCGCTGAGCGTGTCAGCGCTGGTTTAGTCAGTCGCACGCATCGAGGGACGCGTGCATAAATTTTTGCAGGAAAATTTGTAAAAGGAGAATGTATGGATCCAATCACCCTTTCACGATGGCAGTTTGCACTTACTACCATCTACCACTGGCTCTTCGTTCCGCTCACACTGGGCATGGGCTGGTTCGTGGCGTACTTCCAAACCCGCTATTACCAGACCAGGGACGAATCCTGGCGCAAAATGGCGAAGTTTTGGGGCAAGCTGTTCCTGATCAACTTCGCCATCGGCGTTGTGACTGGTATCGTGCAGGAATTCCAATTCGGCATGAACTGGTCGGAGTACTCCCGCTTCGTGGGCGACATCTTCGGTGCGCCACTCGCCGTGGAAGCCCTGCTGGCCTTCTTCATGGAATCCACCTTCCTGGGAATCTGGATCTTCGGTGAGGGACGCGTCCCCGAAAAAGTACATCTGGCCTCCATCTGGCTGGTCGCGCTCGGCTCAAACCTTTCCGCCATCTGGATTCTGCTTGCGAACGGCTTCATGCAGGCCCCGCCCGCGGCGTCCTACATCTACAACGAAGCCAATGGCCGCCTCGAGATGGTCAACTTCTTCGCGCTGATCGGCAACCCCAAGGCATGGATTTTCGTCTGGCACACCCTCGCCGATGGACTCGCGATGGCCGCGTTCCTGATCTTGGCTGTCAGTGCGTATCATCTCGTCCGCAAGCAAAACCTGGAATTCTTCAAGCGCTCCTTCCAGATCGGCGCGTTGGTCGGCCTGATCGCCAGCACGCTGGTCTTCCTCGGCGGACACACCATGGGTCAATACATGGCTGAAGTCCAGCCGATGAAATTGGCCGCGCTGGAAGCCGTTTGGGAAACCGAACAGCCCGCCTCCTTCTCCCTGCTCACCATCGGCGATCTGAGCGGCAAGCAGGAAGTCTGGTCCATCCGCATCCCCTACGTGATGAGTTTCCTGGCCTGCAACAACTTCGAATGCGAAGTGAAAGGCGTGAATGAACTTCAGGCGCAATACGAACAGCAATACGGCCCTGGCGACTACATCCCGTTGATGGTCGTCACCTACTGGACGTTCCGCATCATGATGGCCTTCGGCTTCGTCATGATGGGTGCCGCGGCCTGGTTCCTATGGAACACCCGCAAGGGCAATTACGAGACCGCCAAATGGATGAAACTCGTCCCCTTCGGCGCGCTGGCCCTTCCGTATCTTGCCAACGCCTCGGGCTGGATCCTGACCGAAATGGGACGCCAACCCTGGATCGTCTACGGCCTGCTCAAAGTGGAAGACGCCGTCTCCCCGAATCTCACCACCCTCGACCTGTGGATTTCCCTGGTCGGCTACACGGTCGTCTATGGTGCGCTGGCTGTGGCGATGGTCAAACTCATGAAAAAATATGCCGTCGCTGGGCCCGATGCGGCCATGCACGAATCGGTTGACGTTGCCCCCTCGCTCGTTGGCGGGCAAGATTAACGGAGGCACAAAATGTCATACGAAACTTTGCAAACCATTTGGTTCATCCTGATCGCCATCTTGTGGATCGGATTCTTCTTCCTGGAAGGCTTCGATTTCGGCGTGGGGATGCTCCTGCCCTTCCTCGGTAAAAAGGATGAGGAACGCCG
>JAYRVQ010000427.1:0-3945 GCA_041918465.1 Anaerolineales bacterium | reverse complement strand
CACCAGCCGCCCGGGGATTCGTCCGCGCATCAACACGCCGCCGCGCCCGTGCTCGATCCGCTCCACCTGTCCCATCTCGTGGAAGAGCGAGATCAACGCACCCTGTTGATAGGGCAGTTTCACCTGGATGGGCGCAAAGGCTTCATATAATTCCTGATGGACAAGTGACAGCATCTCCGGGATGGCGATTCCTTTGGACGCGGAAATCGCCACCGATTTGGGGACTTGACGCATCGTCTCTTGCGCGGACTGGGGGCTGTGGAGGCGATCTATTTTGTTCAGCACGCTGACGACGGGGATGTGTCCCGCGCCGATTTCATCCAGTGTGATCTGCACGGATTCATACTGGTTCAACGCATTGGGATGAGAAATATCCACCACATGCAAGAGCAGGTCCGCTTCGGTGATCTCTTCCAGCGTGGCGTGGAAAGCGGCCACAAGAGTCGTCGGCAATTTTTGGATGAAGCCAACTGTATCTGTAAACAGGGCGTTCGTTCCGCCCGGCAATTCCACGCGGCGTGTTGTCGGGTCGAGCGTGGCGAACAACTGGTCAGCCACGTACACTTCAGATTTGGCGAGACGGTTCAGCAATGTGGACTTGCCCGCGTTGGTGTATCCCACCACTGCCACGGTGGGGATGCGCGAGCGTTTGCGCTGTGCGCGGTAGCGTCCTCGGTGCGCCTCCACTTTTTCGAGTTCATCTTTCAGGTGCTTGATGCGCGTGCGGATGGCGCGACGGTCCACTTCGAGTTGAGTCTCACCGGGGCCGCGCAGGCCCACCCCGCCCGCAGATCCCGTCCGACCGCCGCCGCCGCCCGCCTGTCGCGCGAGATGCGTCCACTGACGCGTCAGCCGCGGCAGATAATATTCATACTGCGCCAGTTCGACCTGCAACATACCTTCACGCGTGTTCGCGTGTTGGGCAAAAATATCGAGGATCAGCCCGGTGCGATCCATCACGCGGACCTTTTCGCCGAGCACTTTTTCCAGTTCGCGCTGGTGACGCGGATTGAGTTCGTCATCGAAGATGACCACCTGCGCGAGCGTCTCCTCGACGAGGGCTTTGAGTTCCTCCACTTTACCGGAGCCGATGAAGGTTTCGGCGTGTGGACGGTCAAGTTTTTGCGTCAGTTCGCCCACCACTTCCAGCCCGGCGGTATCTGCCAGCAGGGCCAGTTCGGCGAGGGAGTCGTTCAGGACAAGGATGGTTTTTTGGCCTTTGAATTCCACACCGACGAGGAAGGCGCGCTCACGCGGCGGGAGGGTCGGTTCGGGTTGTTTTTTCGACATTGTTTCCTTCAACAAATTTGTGCAAATCCCCAAACAGTTTGGCTAATCGCGGGTCAGACGACTCGGTGCGGACGGGCAGGAGGATGTGGAAGATGGAGCCGGGACACTTCTTCTCATCGTGCCCCTCAGACTCAACCCAGATCGTCCCACCGTGCGCTTCGATGATGCCGCGTGTGATGGAGAGTCCCAATCCTGGGCCGCCGCCTTTGAATTTCACTTTACTGCTCGAATGAAGATCGGCGCGTCCCAACTGTCCGAACTTTTCGAAAATGATCGCCTGATCATCGGGAGAAATGCCAATGCCGGTGTCGGCGATGGTCACTTCCACAAAACCGGGCAGGGAGCGCCCATTCACGATGATGGAGCCGCCATCGGGCGTGTATTTGATGGCGTTGGTCAATACGTTTTGGAATGCCTGATATAAACGTTCCGGGTCGGCATACAGCCATTCCTGACTGCCGGGAAATTTTTTGATTTCCAGATTTAACTGGCGGTCCCGCATGTCGTCCTTTAGATTTTTCTGTAGCAGGTCCAGAATGTGACTGAGCCAGAGCGGCTGGGAATTCAACGAAAGCATGTTGTTATCGATCAGCGAGACATCGATCATATCGTCCACGATCTGGCGCAGTCGCTGGATGCCAGTGTGCACGCCTTGTAATAAGATCTCCGTGTCTTTGTCCGCGTCCAGGTTGGCATCCCGCATCATGGATGTGTACCCCTCGATGAGCGTCAGTGGGGTCTTTAATTCATGCGCGGCTACCGAGATGAAACTGGATTTACTGCGATCCAGCCGTTCCAATTTCTGCTGGACGCTGGCGATCTCATTCGCGAAATATGCCACACGGGTTTCCATTTCAAGGCGGGCGGCTTTGTCCAGCGCGTAGATGAAGATGGGTTGGACGGCGGTGATCATATCCAGCGCCTCACCCTTGTTGAGCGATTCGCGCGCCACTTCATTTGTGATCGTAAACAGAATATTAAGCAGGGCGGTGGCGTTCTTTTGGCCTTCCACCACATCGGATTGCGTGTTTGCGTTGACCCAGTCGAAGATGACCGCGTCCACCCAGGCCGAATCACCAGTCACCAATGCCTGTTCGAGGAGATCGAGGAAGCGTTCCAGTTGCCCCTCGAAGTTCTCGCGCACGCCCGATCCGCGCGCCAGATTCTGCAAGGCGCGGCGGATGAGTTTCTTGCGGATTTTGGCGAGGTTGGCCTGCACGTTCATGGGGCTCATGGCTATAGTTTACGCCCGCTGATGGATTTTGGCAATTTTCCCCGCTCAACGCTTTTGTTGGGCGATCCAGAGTTGCAACGTGGAACCTACTATGCCCAGGCTGGTTGGCGAGACATTTTCAGCGGTATCGTAGGATGTGTGCCAGTAACGGTATTCAATGTCAATGATGTCCACCGCGGGAATGCCAGCCTCCAGGAACGGCACGTGATCATCCATGATGCTGTATTTTTGTTCGGGCAGGAAATATTTTTGAAAGCCCAGGCTGTATGCAACATCCCAAATTTCCTTGGTCAGTCGCGCGCTGGATTGTTTCTCCTGATGGATGTTGAGATCATAATCGCCAACCATGTCCACAATCACCACTGCGCGCGGTTTCACAGAATAGGCGTCCACAAAAGCGCGTGCTCCCAGCGACCATTCCACCCAGCCCGGGATGTGACCCTGGTCTTCCGCGTCGAAGAAGACCAGCCAGACTGGGACGGAGTTGGGTGACATGACTCGTCCCAGTTCGAGCAGGACAGCCGCACCGGACGCGCCATCATTTGCACCCGGCACGGGTTCTGCCTGTTTGAGTAGATCGGGATCCTTCTCTGCATACAGGCGGCTGTCGTAGTGGGCGCCAAGGATGATCTCCGGCGGCACGTCTGAGCGGCGGGCGATGACATTTTTGATGATCTGCCCGTTGATCTCTACAACCTGAATTTCCACCTGCCAGTTGGCCTTTTCCAGCTCACTGCGGAAATACTCGATGGCCTGTTGATGGGCTTCGCTGCCCGGGGTGCGCGGTCCGAGGGAGGTTTGGTAGACCACGTCCTGGTAGGCGCGTTCAGCATCGAAGGGATATGGACGCGGGCGGTGGATGCGGTTGTATTGCCAAAGGTAGAGTCCGCCTACGAGAATAACAGCGAGCAGGCCAAGGGTCAGAAAGATGCGGTTCTTCATGATGTCAGAAATTTCTCCAGGTCGGCGAGCGCGCGCTCTGCGTGTGCGCGGGCGCGGTCTCGTCCTTTTAATCGTTTGTCAATTTCCAGCGCGGGCAAAATTCCAAAGTTGGCTTTCATCGGTTGGAAGTCGCGCAGGTCGGCGTGAGTCACGTAATGACAAAGCGCGCCGAGCATGGTGGTAGATGGCAGTTCGAGAGGTGGTTTTCCGTGGAGCACGCGGGCCGCGTTTTGCCCGGCCAGCAGACCGGTGGCGATGTTGCCCATGTAGCCTTCCACGCCGGTGATCTGCCCCGCGAAAAAAAGATCGTCGCGGGATTTGTGTTGCAGGGTGGGGCGCAGGATTTTGGGCGAGGCGATGAACGTGTTGCGGTGCATCTGCCCGTAGCGGACGATCTCCGCGTTTTCGAGGCCGGGGATGAGACGGAAGACCCGCTTCTGTTCCGGGAACTTGAGGTTGGTCTGAAAACCGACGAGGTT
>JAYRVQ010000426.1:0-2553 GCA_041918465.1 Anaerolineales bacterium | reverse complement strand
TATCAGACGGCTTACGGTTCCCGTTACGATGACTTGGGCGGTGTGGGTGTCTCATATTACGGCAATAAAGTGCCCGGAGTCCCTTTTCGTATGGAGTTCCTGGCGTTTGATTCTGACCCGATCATCGTCAGTGCGCGCATCAATTCCTATCATAAAAAACGTGATGAGCGGTTCGTGCTCAATGTTTTTCATGCAGAGCCAAATTGCTCTGATCTGAAAGTTCAGTACCAGTCTCTTGGTTATGAATTTATGGAGACTGCCATGATCCTGGGATTACCTCTGCCTGTCAAAACTCAACGCGGTTGGACGCATGTCCACAAGGTCAACGCGCTCGAAGAAATTGAGTTTGCCAATCAGGGACTCGCGTTGGGCGGCGAGCACATCCCGCCGCGAGTTTTTGGGGACGCGCACATCATCAACTTTTATGCGCAACTCGAACACCGTGCCGTTGGCTGGACTCAACTTGTCACCATTTGCGAGGGAGTAGGCTACGTCAATCAGTTGTACACCCTGCCTGTCTATCGCCGCCGCGGCATCGGGACGCGCATGTTGCGCCGCGTCCATCAGGAGGCCAATCATATTGGATTGCGCCACATGGTATTGCTTGCTTCAGAGATGGGGATGGGACTCTATCGCCGCGCGGGTTACCAGCCGCTGGCTTATTTGTCTGTGTTTCGTCCGCAATCCCAAACCGAATAGATTCATTCAAAATATGCAAAGAGACGACTCGCTTGAGCCGTCTCTTTGTGTTGGATGGATGGGACTTGGATTGGAAAGGTGCGGAAAAGGGGATTTCACCTCCGTACGGAAGTATTTTCCTCGCGCCCACTGGCTGTCATCCCAACAGGATGATAGGATGGCTCGGCGTTTGCGGGAGTCCGCAAACTGGCAGCAGCCGGACTGGGGTAGGGCCGGGACGCGGGCTGGATATAAGTTGGGATTGGATTGATCGCGGGTCGTGGTTGTGGTCTGGGATCGTCCCGCCGCATTGTTTCGCGTGAACGATAATAGGGTGAGTGTGCTTCTGCCACGGTGAACAGACGCTCACCTGCAATGGAAAATGTGCCGATGATCAGCACACGGATCAGCCACACCATCGTCGCCACGAAGACTGGTACACCGCGCGCCAGCACACTCGGTCCGAGCAGGTTGGCGCCCGTTGCCTGGTGGTTGACGATAGCCACTGACACGCCCCACCAGGTGAGTCCCGCGTTGAATGCCGCGGCCAGCAACCACGCGCCAAACAGGTACCAGACCTCGGTTGGTTCGTCGCGTCCCTGCTCAGGGGTGAAGATGCGCGCGATGCCCGCGAAATCCATTCCGCAGAATGCCAGTGCAAGGATGGTTGCCCAGCGCATACCCGCGAAGGTCATTTCGCCAAGCATATCCTGCAAGGCAAATTGCGTGGTACTGAAATTGAAAACCTCAAAGGCCGCCAGCGCACTGACCAGGATCGCGCCAAAAATGGCTCCGCGCTTGAGAGCAACTCCCTTGAGAAAGGGCATCAATTGAAGGTTGAGACTACGGTTCATCTTGAACTCCTTTGGAGGGGCAGAACCAAACAGAATATGATGGCAACATTTTAGAACAACTGTTCTAAAATGTCAATCCCTGGAACTTTCGGATTTCATCGTTCAGCACTCGCAGGCCGTGCCGATACAGTAAAATCACCCCATGCCCAACGATTTTCTCCAGCAGGTATTTGCGCAAGGACAGATCGAACTCAAAGGCCAGTTCCTGCTTGGCTCGAACTACACCTTCCTTGTGAATGTGCATCACGAGGGCCAAACTCTCCCCGCCGTCTATAAGCCCACGCGTGGCGAGCAACCCCTCTGGGATTTCGAAGACAATACCCTCGCCCTGCGCGAGGTCGCCGCGTATCTCGTCAGTGAAGCGCTGGGATTTTGCTTTGTTCCATTTACCAGCCTCAGCGCCAATGGTCCGTTCGGCGCAGGTTCGCTTCAGCAATACATCGAATTCGATCCCAATCACCACTACTTCAATTTCACTGATGATGAAAAATCCCTCCTTAAACCTGTTGTCCTCTTTGACCTGCTCTGCAATAATGCCGACCGCAAAGGCAGCCATGTTTTCTTCGATAACGCTCGCAAACTCTGGGCAATTGACCACGGACTGTGTTTCCACGAGGATGATAAACTGCGGACCGTGATCTGGGATTTCGCAGGCGAACCGATTCCCGAATCTCTCCTCTCGCATCTCTCCCGACTTTCAGCCTGCCGCGTCGACCTCGAGCGTTATCTCAGCCCGGGTGAGGTGACCAGCCTCCAGTCCCGCGCGGAGGCGTTGCTGTCGAACCGCGTCTTCCCTCACCCTCCCGAAGATCGTCGGGCGTTTCCATATCCACCACTTTAAGTTTTTCGTCATTGCGAGCGCAGTTCCCTGGCACCGCCCGCCAGGGCAGGTGTGCGAAGCAATCTCACCACGATGAGGAGATTGCTTCGTCGGGAAGATCACCCTCCTCGCAATGACGGAAATAATCAGGAGCCCCATGCACTATAAACTCGCCTTCATCGGTTTTGGAAATGTCGCCCG
>JAYRVQ010000425.1:0-2642 GCA_041918465.1 Anaerolineales bacterium | reverse complement strand
TTCTGAAGCAGATTCCCCCACCCTTTTCACAGGTCTTGGCGCGCTGGCTCTCGTGGACGCGCTAAAAAAGCGTGGGCTCAAGCCGCAGGTTAAATGGCCAAACGATGTTTTGTTAAACAGAAAAAAGGTGGCGGGAATCCTGGTCGAGTCCGTCTGGACGGGCGACGCGCTGGATACGGTTGTGCTGGGGATGGGTGTCAACTTGCTGGCGGGATCCAATCCGCCGGATGATGAATTACTCTTCCCCGCTACAAACGTGGAGGCCGAATTGGGAAAGCCGCTCAAACGCGAGGAATTCCTGCGCGATATTTTGTCGGCGCTGACCGCGTGGCGGCCAAAATTATCCACGGGGGAATTGGTGAAAGCCTGGGAGGAGAACCTGGCTTTTCGCGGCGAACAGGTCCACATCTGGCAGGGAGACGAGGAGCCGTTAGCGGGACGCGTCATCGGCCTTGAATCGGATGGCAGTCTGCGTTTATTGAACAATGACAAAATCGTGACAGTACAATTTGGGGAGATTCACTTGCGCCCCGCCGTGTGATAAAATACGCTCATGTTTGATGGCCTTCGCAAAGACGCATCTGATACCAGCGGGTTTGACGAACAGCAGGCAGAGTTTTTCCCTGAGGACAAACCCGCCGCCGCTCCTGTCCGCCGCAGGAAATCAAGTCAGTTCCTCGGCATGACGGCGCAACAGCGCTTTCTTGTCGCCGTGATGATGATGATCGCAATCTGCACACTGGGGGCGATGTGCATGTTAATTTCAGGAAAATTCGCATTCTAAAAAAATCGGTCGGGGTTTCTCCCGACCGATTTTTGTTTACAACAACTCTGGTTGTTCCTTCGCTTCCGTCTCCCCATTTTCGTTAACCTGCGCGCCCACTTTCTTCAATTCTTCCACGGCGATGCGCGCCACCGATGCGACACTGTCACCCTCCTGCGGTTTGATCAGGTGGACGCCGCGTGTGGCGCGTCCCGCCTGCTTAACATCCTTCACTTTCAGGCGTAGTGCCACCCCGTTGGCAGTGATGATGGTCAGGTCGTCGGTCATTTGGACAACGCGCGCCGAGGCGATTTTGCCTGTGACAGGGATTGCCTTCGGGTCAATGGTGTAATTGCCCCCGGTGGCGCGTCCCTTGGCCGAGTACTCTTTCAGCGGGGTCTGTTTGCCGAAGCCATTCGTTGTGACGATCAACAACGTGCCGTCCGGCTGGATGACATCCATGCTGGTGACGGCGTCGCCCTTCTTGAGTTTGATGCCTTGCACGCCCGCGGCCTGACGTCCCATGGAGCGGACTTTGTCCTCGCTGAATCTCAGCGCCTGTCCGTTTTCGGTGACGAAGATGACCTCGTCCTTGCCGCTGGTGAGACGCGCCCAGCCGAGGGTGTCGCCCTCCTCCAGATTGACGGCGATCAGCCCCGAAGGTCGGACGGAGGCGAACTCCTCCAAATCCACGCGCTTGACCTTGCCGCGCGCGGTCGCCATGATGCAGTATCCGTGCGATTCGAAACTCGAGACCGCGATGGCCGCAGTGACGCGTTCGTTGGCGTCCAATGCCAACACGTTCACGAGTGGAATGCCCTTCGCGGCGCGGTCCGCATCGGGGATTTGATAAACTTTTTCGGAGTAGACCTTGCCCTTGTCTGAGAAGAACAACATCGTGTCGAGACTACGGGCGGGCATGAGCATGACGATTTCGTCTTCATCCTTCATGGTGTGCCCCATCACGCCGCGTCCGCCGCGACTCTGAGACTTGAAAGCCGCGGCCGCCACGCGCTTGATGTAGCCTCGCTCAGTGAGGCTGATAAGCACCGCCTCATCGTGAACGAGGTCTTCCTCGTGGAATTCCTCTTTGGCATCCACAGCAATTTTCGTGCGGCGGTCGTCGCCAAATTTTTCAGACAATTCGGTCAGGTCGCTTTTAATGAGCGCCAGAATTTTCTTCGGATGCGCCAGCAGATCTTCAAGGTGATCGATCTGCGCCTGCACCTGCTTGTGTTCCTCTTCAATCTTCCAGCGTTCCAGCGCGGCCAGTCGGCGTAATTGCATGTCGAGGATGGCCTGCGCCTGCAAGTCGCTCAACTTGAATTTTTTCATTAAATTGGTCTTGGCCACGTCCGCGTCTTCGGCTTCACGGATGGTCTTAATGACCGCGTCAATGTTTTTGAGCGCGATCAGCAACCCATCCAAAATGTGTTGCCGCGCCCGCGCCTTCGCCAGTTCGAAATTCGAGCGGCGGACAATGACCACCTGTCGATGCTCGATGAAAATCTGCAACATGCGTTTAAGCGGCAGGGTGCGCGGCTCGCCGTCCACCAGCGCCAGCATGATCACGCCAAACGTGGATTGCAATGCGGTGTATTTGTAAAGTTGGTTGAGCACCTTTTTGGGTTGCGCGCCGCGCTTGAGTTCGATCACGATGCTCATGCCGCGCTGGTCGCTTTCATCGCGCATGTCGGAGATCTGGTCAATTTTTTCGGAGCGCGCCAGATCTGCGATGCGTTCGATCAGGGTGGTCTTGTTGACCTGGTATGGGATTTCGGTGATGACGATCTGGTGACGACTCCCCTTCATCTCCTCGATGTGGGCGATGCCCCGCATCACCACTCGGCCTCGACCGGTCGCGTATGCCGACAGGATT
>JAYRVQ010000424.1:0-3994 GCA_041918465.1 Anaerolineales bacterium | reverse complement strand
TGAGGAGACTTCGCGATGGGTTTTGTACAAGTTCATCCTCAAGAAGAACCGCACGTGGAATGAAGGCGTGTTGATCGGCGCGGGACACGGCGGCGTGGAAGCCTTTCTTCTCGGCGTGATGGGCGTCTTTACACTTATCAACATGATTGTGTTGAGAAATGTGGATATGTCCGTCATGGGGATTCCCGCCGATCAATTGGAACTGGCGCGACAACAGGTGAATGAATTTTGGGCTTCTCCCGCGTATGTCGGGCTGCTCGGTTTTTTTGAGCGCGTCTTCGCGATCACGTTGCACATCGCTCTTTCTGTGATGGTGCTGTATGGCATCGCGTACAAAAAGCCGCTGTGGTTCTGGCTGGCGGTGTTGTGGCATTCCATCGTGGACGCAGTCGCGGTGTACACTCTGCCGCTCGTCGGCGCCCTCGGCGTGGAAGGGATTATTGCTGTGATGGCCCTCGTCAGCCTCGCAATTTTGTTCGGGTTGAAGAAAAAATTCGTGACGCAGAATCCGCCCGAAGTCCAGGATGACGTGCAAGCGGGCGAGGTCTCTTCATCGTCTGTTTGAATATTTGTCTATACAATTCTTGAAATCCCCCAACAAAAAAGTCCTCGCATTTTCGCGAGGACTTTTGCTTTCTGCGTTCCGCCTACTGCTCTATCCCAAATGCATTGGCATGATGACGTGCAGGAATTCCTCGTCACCCACCGGGCGAACGACGCCCGGCGCATTGGCCGCGGAGGTCTCGAGCGCGACGTTGGGGCTTTTGATAACCTCCAGCACTTCGCGCAAAAATTTAACATTGAACGCGATTATCACGCCGCTTCCATCCACGGTGGCTTCAACGATGGTCTCGTTCTTGCCAGTCTCTTCCGATGTCGCGGAGATTTCCACTTCGCCGCTTCCGCCGTTGGCAGATTTGATATCAAGCCGCGCCACATTCGAACCTTCGCGGGCAAAGATTTCCGCCTGCTTGCAGGCTTTGAGCAATGACGCGGTGGAGACGAGCGTGCGCGATTTGTAATTGCGCGGGATGATCTGCTGATAATCGGGGAATGCGCCGTCAATCAATTGCGTGACAAGTTCCACATCCTTGACGCGGAAGACAACCTGACCGCGGCCTTTGGGCGCGACCATGTGAATCATTTCCTCGCCGTCGCTCGCAATGCGCGCCAGTTCGCTGAGGGCGCGGGCGGGGATAATGGCAGTAAATGGATTCGGCGCGGGCGAAGAAAGCACAGCCTTCCTCACCGAGAGGCGGAAACCATCTGCCGCGGCCATCGTGACCTTATCCTTGTCCACCAGCATTAATACGCCCATCAGTACGGGACGGGCTTCATCGGTGGAGGCCGCAAACGCCACCTGATGAATCATTTCTTTGAAATCCACCACGTTCAACTGGATGGCGCCTTCCATATCTGGAACGGGCAGAGGCGGAAACTCCTGCGCGTCGATGCATTTGATATCGTTGTTCGACGCGCCTGAGCGAACATTCAGGCTCTGAACCTGCGCTTCAAGAGTCAACTGCACCTGATCGCCGGGCAGGGTGTTGACAAGGTCTGAGAACGTACGCGAGGGGACAGTGGTGGAACCTTCCTGCTCGATGCGCGCAGGAATCCAGCAGGTGATGCCCATTTCAAGGTTGGTGGCCGAAAGTCGCAGGCGGCCCTCGTCGCTGGCAATCAATATGTTGGCAAGCACGGGCAGGGTACTGCGCGGCGATACAGCGCGAGAGACAACGCTTAGTCCGCGGGCGAGATTTTCTTGCAGAACAGTTACTTTCATGGCCGGGCCCTCTTTGTGGGGAAATTTTTCAAAAGTATATCACTAGTTTTACGGCGGGAGTGCGTCGCACTTTTCGATGTGGAAGAATCCAGGAGTGAGATGCGACGCACCCTCTCTAATCTGCGATGAACGAGATGCCGAGCGAAAGCAGGAACATCAACACTTCCAGCCCAAACAACGCGGCGAAGATGTAAACCACGATCATCCATGCCGACGCGTTGACTGACCGATGCACATCCTGTCCCTCGCTCAACTGACGGAGGGTGAATGCAACCTCCTCGGCTGGTTTGTGGCCCGCGCCGATCCAGATCAACCGCGGGTGTTCGACAGGCGAGACGATCACGTGTCCCTCGAATGTGGCGAGGAATTTTCGCATGTTTTCGGGCGGATTGACGGCCAGGTCCGAGGGCAGGATGACTGCTCGTACGGAGGTTGCCTCCGCGGGGATTTCCGCGTCGGACGCGAGCACGGTCAGGTTCAGACCCTGGGCCTGTTTCTTCGTAGCGAGTTGAAGCGCCTCCCCGAAGCCGCTCCCCGCGCGCTCGAAAGCCAGCACGTGGAATCTTTCGTGGCGTTCGATCAGTGCGCGGGCCGCGTCGGTTCCGTCTGCGCGCAAACAGCGGAGATGATAGACCAGCACGATGGCGAACAACGCCAGCAGTTGCAGAGCGTCGAGCAGGCCGGGCATATCCAGGGATTGATTCCCCAGTGCGGCCTGCAACAGGCGGAAGACGACCGTCACCGCGGAGACCATCCCGCCGATGACGGAGGCGAACAGCACTAGGTAGAGATAGGTTTTTCTCACCAGCGAACGGCGGGCAAAACCTCCTGTGCTTCCCGTGGACAGCGCCTGGGTTTGCATGCGCGGCCACGTCATCAGCCAGAGTGGCAGGCCGACGATCACCGTGGCAAGCGCCGCGGAGACGCGTGAGCGCAGGTCTGGCCCCCAGATCTGGCGACCAACCATAACGTCAATGATGAACGAGATGAGGAGCGCCATCCCGATGAAGGCGGTGACGAGTCCCGCGAAAGCGTGGATGTAGTAGTAAAGTCGTCTAAATCCGAAGCGACGGGGTTCGTCGCCATATGTGTTGATGTCGTGATGCAACCAGTGGCCATAATAGACCCAAACGATTCCCAAAGGCAATGCGACAGAGAGCGGACCGCTGATGCGTGAGACGAATGCAGAGGCGGTCATGGAATCGCCCAGCGTCCAGAGCAGGAATATCTCCAGCACCCGGCCACTTGAGGAGAGTACGACAACCATTCCGCCCAATGTCAGGAGGAAGAGCACGCCGAGGCGCAGGAGCGAGTCGTGTTCGCCTTTTTGCAGGAGAGCGTTCTGACAGGTCTTCCACGAGAAGTACCAGATGGGCGCGCCGACCAGGAGGAGGGAAAGGCCGTTGAGGAACAAGTCGCGGCTGGCTGTGCCGAGAAGGACGGGGGATGTATAAAGAACAAATTGGAGAATTTGCTGGATGCCGAAGATGGCCATCAGTAAACTGTAGAGAAGCCAGAGGTAGCGATAGACGCGGCGGATGTCTGAAAAGGTTTCAGCGTCGGAGAGAGTCGCCTGGTCTTTGTGGAGCACGTTGATGAAGTACGCGGCCGCGAGGGCGTTCATGAGGATGGCGATGAGATTGTCCATCCAGGTTTGTGACCCGCCCAGGATGGCGCGGTAGGGATCCAACCCACTTGCCGATATGAGCGTACGGTCTATGAGCGCCAGCGCGTTTTGCGTGATGGGGATGAGGGTGGCGAGTAGAACGCCGTAGAGGAAAAGGGCGCGCAGAATGGATGTATGCTCCTCCTCGTCTGTGGTTGAGGCGCGTTGCGCCCACATCCAATGCAGGGCAAAGATGGGCACGCCGACGAGGGTGAGCGAGAGGGCGCGCGCCAATGCGTCTCCGCCCGCGCTGATCTGGGAGGTGGATAGGATGCTTCGCAGGAGGCCGATCAATCCCCACAGGACAACTTCGAAGGTGATGAAGGAGACGAGGTAAAAATAGAGGCGACGAATGGTGCGCATGGGGACCTCCGCAGTTAGGGAACGGGCTTGGGTGTTGGCTGGTACCAATCCCAGGCCCAGAAATTACCGGGCATCTGCTCGAGTTTCCATTGTCCAGCCTGTTTTACGAGAACAGCGCGTTCCTCGTTGCGATAGCCCGAGGAGAACGGGTCTGTGGAACCGTATTGAATATACACGGTGAC